>JAGQZQ010000012.1 GCA_020435415.1 Flavobacteriales bacterium | reverse complement strand
AGATACGTGCCCAAGTGTCATCATCAGGGCGCCGGCGGTGACTGCATTGCGAAAGCCCATGACACGATCCGCGAGCCATCCGCCGATCATGGGAGTGAAGTAAACCAGACTGGTATAAGTTCCGTAAAGCATGATGGCATCCGGTTCCGCCCATGCAAAGCCACCCTTCGAAACTTCTGCTACCAGGTAGTAAACGAGAATTGCCCGCATTCCATAGTAGCTGAAGCGCTCCCACATTTCTGTAAAGAAGAGAATGAAAAGGCCTACGGGATGGCCCAATATTGTCTTCTGGTTATCCTCTGATCCGCCGAACTGTTGTAAAGTCAAAACCTAGATAGATTAGTGATAAAATGAAGTGAACGATGCAGTTCTCCTTATGTGTTTTCTTTATCTGCGATCTCAAAGCCTTCCTGCTCCTCGTGATGCGAATCCGTGATGTCTTCCGCACCATGGGTGAGCCTTTTGAGTTTTTTGAGGAAGAGAAGGAGTAGCCCTCCAAAACCAATGGTAAGCAAGGCTATGAAGGTAAAGATGTTGAACTCCGCTTTTGTCTGCACCTCTTCCACAATAATTTGTCCGCTGTAATCCTTGCCGTCTCCTTTATTTTCCTCAACCTTTTTCTTGTCAGGATCTTTGGATAACCTTACGGTTGCATGATAGGGCTTTTCCTGCGTAGCACCTTCGGTATTCAGGATTTCTGCCAGGTGTTCCCTGTTCTTGTCATCCATCTTTAAAAGCCCCCTCACATCCTGTTGGCTTTCCATGCCAATCATATGAATCTCATTGTTCTCGGTCAGGTAAACAGTTGAACGTATGCTGAAATCATCGTCTTTGTTAATGACGCTGTCTGCAACAAAAGGCTGCAAGGCAGGTTTTTCAGCAATCAATTCTACCTTCACCGGTTCGGATTGAGCGGCTTCTCCCAGGCTTCCGGCTAACTTGTTACCGAGACCTGTAGCAGCAAAATAAACCCCCATCATGATAGAGGCATATTTTACCGGGGCCAGTTTTGTGATAAAGGATAGTGCTACCGGTGAGGCGCATAGTTCTCCGATCGTATGCAGGAAATAGGCGCCGATCAGCCAGTATAAGCCGGCTTTGCTATAGGGTTCTGCCGCATCCATGGAGGCAGCGGTCATCAGGAAAAAGCCCGATCCCATGATCATGGTTCCGAGTGCCATTTTAAAAATGGCCGACTCTTCTTTATTCTTCAAGCGCCTGCCAGCCCAAAATGCTGCTACGGCTGTTCCGCAGGTAATGATGAAAAATGCATTGACTGACTGGAACACGCTTGCAGGAATCTCCCATCCCAAAATGACCCGGTTGATCTTTTCCTTTGCATAAAGGTTCATCAGTCCACCAGCCTGTTCAAAGGCTCCCCAGAATACAATGATGATCAGGAAGGACAGGAGCATGACAATCATCCGGTCCTTTTCTATTTTGGTCAATGGGACGGATTTATTGGTGCCTTCAACCTTGGCTGTTGGTATATAATTTCCTACGGTTGTCAGGTACTTTTGACCCCACATGTAAACGACCTGACCAAGCAACATACCAATACCGGCGAGACCGAATCCATAGTGCCAACCAATTTTTTCACCTACATAACCTACGATGAGTGAGGACAGGAAGGCACCTATATTGATACCGATGTAAAATATGGTAAACCCTTTGTCTCTTCTGATGTCTCCGGCAGGATAAAGACCGCCAACCATCGTTGAAATGTTTGGCTTCAGTGCACCTACACCCAGAATGATCAATGCCAATCCGGTATAAAATGCCCAAAGCGAAGTAATGGCAAGAATACCATGTCCTGCGCATAACAGCAGGCCACCAACCATTACCGCTTTCTTTTGGCCAAGTAAACGGTCTGCTAAAATTCCACCCGGGATCGACATGACGTATACCAACATGGTATACCAACCGTATAACGAAAGTGATTCGGCGTTGGTCCAGCCTAAGCCCGGGTTTGCACCGGTGGGTGAAGAAACAATATACAATACCAATATCGCCCGCATACCGTAGTAGCTGAAGCGTTCCCACATCTCGGTAAAGAAGAGAATGAACAATCCCTTGGGGTGGCCCAGAATCGTTTCCTGTTTTTGCATTTGTGTCATAACTTGGAAGCTAACCGATGCGATGGGTATTTATTTGGTTTTGAGCGGTGAAAATAGAGAAAAAATCCTAACCGCCCGGCCAACCCATATTATCAGAGGTTTGACAGCAGGTAGGACGTCATTTTAGAATACAGGTGCAGCCTTGTGTTCCCGCCGAAAATGCTATGGTTTTTGTCAGGGTAAACATGCATGTCGAACGGTATGTTTTCACGCACCAGGGCATGCACCATCTCCATGGAATTCTGGAAATGCACATTGTCATCCGCCGTGCCATGGATCAGAAGGTAATGTCCTTTGATCAGTTTTACATGATTGATAGGGGAGTTGTCGTCATAGCCGCTCGCATTTTCCTGCGGGGTTTGCATGTAGCGCTCCGTGTAAATGCTGTCGTAAAAACGCCAGTTGGTTACCGGGGCTACAGCAATGGCGGTCTTGAAGTACTGAGCACCTTTGGTGATACACAGGGAAGACATATAGCCGCCGTAGCTCCAGCCGTGAATACCTATTCGGGAGGCATCCACAAAAGACTGACTGCCGAGGTATCGGGCCGCATCAATCTGATCATCCAGTTCGAGTTTGCCCAGTTGTCTGTAGGTGCATTTTTTGAAGGTGGCTCCACGCGCGCCGGTGCCCCTGTTATCTACCGCGACCACCACATAACCTTGTTGCGCCATGTATTGGTGCCACAGAAAGAGAGCCCCCGTCCAGCTATTGGTGACCTTTTGTGATCCGGGGCCGCCGTATACAAACATCAGCACCGGGTATTTTTTGTTCGGGTCGAAGTCCGGCGGCTTGATCATCCATCCGTTAAGCAGGGTCTCTCCGGAATTGGTGAAAACAAAAAATTCCTTCTTTGAAAGTTGGTATTCTTTCAGCGTATTGTTGAGGGAAGCATTATCTTTCAGAACCCTGATGGATTTGCCATTCTGGTCTCTCAGGGTGACTGTGCCGGGTGTGTTGGCGTCAGACCAGAAATGAATGAAGTACTTCATGCCCTTGCTGAAGTTGGCGGTATTCCACCCTTTACCCTCCGTCAATAATTTTTTTCCCGTTCCATCCAGTTTGATGGAATAGACATGGCGGTCTTTTGGGGAAACCTCGGCGGATCCGTAGTATAGTGTTTGGTTCTCTTCATCTACCCCATAAAAGTCCGTGACATCCCAGGTGCCTTTGGTGATCTGGCGCACCTTTTCTCCTTTCATATTGTATAGGTAAAGGTGTTTGTATCCATCGGCTTCGCTGGACCAGATAAAGTGTTGTTTGTCATTGAGGAAATATTGGTCGTCGTCGATGTCAATATAGGCGGGATCGGTCTCATGAAGCAATGTATAACGTTCCTGGGTGGCCGTATTGAAGGCGATCAGTTCCAGGTCGTTCTGGTGCCGGTTCATAAAATAGATGCACATCAGGTTGGGGTCCCGGGTCCATTTTAACCGGGGTATGTACTGATCTGCCGTTGCCCTCACACCGGTCCGTGTGGTTTTCTTGGTTTCAAGATCGTATACATGAATGGAAACCTTGGCGTTTTGTTCGCCTGCTTTCGGATACTTGAATTTATAAGCGGATGGGTAAAGGTTGCCTTCGTAACGGGCGAATACAATTTCCTTCACCTCACTTTCATCAAATCGGTAAAAGGCGATCTTCTTTCCATCGGGAGACCAGAAGAAGGCTTTGTCAAAACCGTACTCTTCTTCATACACCCAGTCTGTTCGTCCGTTGATGATCTGGTTATGAATGCCGTCTGTCGTGATCTGCTCTTCCAGGTGGAGCTTCAGGTCTACAACCACCAGGTTGTTGTCGCGTACCATAGCCACGTATTCACCGGAAGGGGAGAAGGTGGCAAACATCTGCTTGTTGCCTTCGATCAATTTGATAAGGCTCCTGGCATCACGGTCGTAAAGAAAATAATGGTATTTGGAAGAATGTCTGTAGATCCGTTCTTCACCTGTGCCAAGTAATATTTTGCGTTCGTTGGGTCCTACCTGATAATTGTCGAATTGCAGGTCTACATTCAGCCAGGCGGTATTCAGCAGGGTGTCCGTGGCCTTACCGGTTTTGTATGCGTATTTAACAATGGCTTGTTTGCCGTTGTCCAGGGTCACACTGGACGTATAGTGCAGACCGTCCTTCATATTGTTGACGCCACTGACCGTTTCACTGTGGAAAGTGCCGTCTCCCCAGATATTCTCAAGTTTCAATTTCTTTTGAGCGATTCCTGATGTGACGGTGCACAAGAGGATGCAGGCAATAAACAGATGTCTCATAAGGAAGGGGGTTACGGTTAAGTGTGGTCGTGTCTTTCTAAATGTATCTTCTGCGGATAAGCCAATTTCAATACACTTTGCTGATGACGATAATCTTTTTACTTTCAGCTTTTTAATGCAACAGAGGGAGATGCGAAAATACACCATATTTTATGGATGATCAAATGAAGTCGGATGCAAAGGGATTTTTGAAGGTGGATTCAGCCATGGTAGCACAATTGCGTGAGATTGTGGGCAAGGACTATGTGCTGGTTGACGATGATTCGCTGCGCAGGTTTGCCTCAGATGAAACGGAGGATCTCTGTTATTACCCGGAGGTTGCCGTGCGTCCCCGGACACCGGATGAGGTTTCCCAAATTCTTTCCTGGTGTACGCGCCACCGGATACCTGTAACGCCAAGGGGAGCCGGTACCGGCTTGTCAGGCGGCGCCCTTCCGGTTTTTGGTGGGGTGGTGCTGGTTATGGATCGTTTCAATGAAATTCTGGAGATCGATGAAAGAAATTTCCAGGCCACGGTAGAGCCAGGGGTGATTAACCAGGTGTTTCAGGAAGCGGTGGCGGCTAAGGGTCTGTACTATCCACCGGATCCCGCCAGCAAGGGTTCTTGTTTTTTTTTTTGGTATATGGCCGAGTCGTCGGGAGGTCCGCATGCTGTGAAGTATGGGATCACCAGGGATTATGTGCTTAATCTGGAAGTTGTGCTTCCCACCGGAGAGGTGATATGGACGGGTGCCAATGTGTTGAAGAACAGCACCGGATATAACCTCACGCAATTGATAGTAGGGAGTGAGGGGACCTTAGGCGTGATCACGAAGATCCGGCTCAAACTGATTCCCATGCCATCCCGGACAATGTTGATGTTCGTACCGTTCGCGTCTGCTGAAAAAGCTTGTGAGGCGGTGGCGGCGGTATTTCGTAAGGGAATTACCCCGTCGGCATTGGAGTTTATGGAGCGCGATGCGGTGTTGTGCGGAATGGCCTATGATGAAAAGATCAGGGTAGAGGTGGGTGAGGCAGAGGCGTTCTTGCTGATTGAGGTAGATGGCCATGATGATCAGGTCATGTTCGGTGAATGTGAGCAGATATCATCCGTAATGCAAGCCTTTGAGGCAGGAGAAATACTGTTTGCCGATACCGAGGCGCAAAAGGAAAGTCTGTGGTATATGAGAAGAAAGGTTGCGGAGGCTGTGAAACATGTATCTGTTTATAAAGAGGAGGATACCGTTGTGCCCCGGGCGGAATTGCCTGCTCTATTAATGGGCGTGAAGGAGATCGGGCGGAAATATGGCTTTCGCTCCGTCTGTTACGGGCACGCCGGTGATGGCAATCTTCATGTGAACATCCTTAAAGAGGAGATGTCAGATGATGCATGGAACAACGATCTTCCAAAAGGCATCCGCGAGATATTCCAATTAACGGTTCATTTGGGAGGAACACTGTCAGGCGAACACGGCATAGGGCTCGTTCAGAAGAATTACATGGATATCCCATTCAGCAAGGTTCATCTGGGTCTGATGAGGGGTATCAAGCAATTATTTGATCCGGCGGGTATTCTGAATCCGGGAAAGATCTTTCCGGACAACTAGTCACGCCGGCCTGCAAACTGCATCACAAAATACAGCAACATCGCAATGCTGGACAAGGCAGCCACAACATACGTCATGCCGGCCCATTTCAATGCATTGGCTGCCTTGTCATGTTCTTCGCCCCGGGTTATCTGGGAGGAGTTAAGCCAGGCTAAGGCACGTTGACTCGCATCGATTTCTACGGGTAATGTGATAAGACTGAACAGTGCAAGTAGGCTTTGGGCAATGATGACTGCCAGCAATACCTTGTCGAGGTACATCATATAAGAGAACCCGATGAACATCCCTCCAAGCAGAATGTAGTGCATGAATTTCGAACTGATGGATACCACGGGCACCAGGGATGACCGTAATTTCAGAAACGCGTAGTCTGTGGCATGCTGAACCGCATGACCAGTCTCGTGGGCAGCTACCGCAGCAGCGGCAATACTCCTGCCGTGATATACTTCCTCGCTCAGGTTGATGGTTTTGTCGGTTGGGTTGTAATGATCGGTAAGTTGTCCTTTTACCGAAATCACGTTCACATCATTGATCCGGTTGTCCCGTAACATCTTTTCTGCAATCTCCCTTCCCGATAAGCCTGAACTCAGCATTCCCCTGGAATATTCCCGGAACCTTCTTTTAAGTTGGCCGCTAACGACCATCCCCAACAGCATAAATAGGATAATAATAAGCCACATCATAGTTGTATCGTGTAATGTTTGTTTTTATAGCCGGATCAAATGTAGAACCAGTTTTTATATGTCGCTAAAATACACATAAGACATGTAAAAATGTCACCAAAATTCTTAAAATATATTAAAATGTGGACATTATGGCATAGTGTTGGGGTGGTTTGCAGACTGGTATATGAATTGTCCAGGGTAGGATGAACATATGCTTGGTAAGCACATAAAATAATATGAACCAAAAAAAGGAGGATTTATCATGACACTTATTAAATGGAAAAAAAACGATTTGTTCCCGGCAAGTGGATTGTCTGATTTCTTTGACGACATTCTGAATCACAAACTGCAATCTGCCGGCGGGCGCAGTACCGTACCTGCAGTAAATATCTCGGAACAAAAAGATGCATACGAACTGGAAGTCTCGGCGCCCGGATTTGAAAAAGCCGATTTTCAGGTGGATGTTGAAAATGATTTGTTGACCATTTCCGGGAAACATCAATCGGAAAAAACCGAAGACGCTAAGAACTACTCCAGAAAAGAGTTTGCATTCGGGTCGTTTAACCGATCATTCACATTACCTGAGATTGTGAAGGCAGATGAGATCAGGGCCACTTATGAGAAAGGGATATTAACAGTGGTACTGCCCAAAAAGGATGAGGCCAAAGCCGCACCGGTTCGAAAGATAGAAGTAGCGTAGTTGATAAAAGAGGAAGTTTACAAAGGGAATGGCTCAAGCTGTTCCCTTTTTTATTTGGCAACCAGGAAGGAAGTATGCCTTCTTCATAAACCAATTTGATTAGATTTGTGGCATGTCAGAAAAGCCTGTGATATTAGTGACCAACGATGATGGGATCAAGGCACCCGGTCTGCGTTGCCTGATTCGGGTCATGCGCGAATTCGGTGATGTGTTGGTTGTGGCGCCGGATAAGCCGCAATCGGGAATGGGGCATGCGATTACCATTCACTTTCCCCTCCGGTTGGTAGAAGTGCAGATTGACGGGCACTCTGAATATGAATGTTCCGGAACGCCAGTTGATTGTGTTAAGTTAGCGGTGAATAAGATACTGCATCGTAAGCCGGACTTATGTGTGTCCGGGATCAACCACGGCCAGAATTCATCGGTGAATGTTATCTACTCCGGCACCATGTCTGCAGCAGTGGAAGGTGCCATCGAAGGTATTCCATCCATCGGCTTCTCGCTTCTGGATCATAGTGTGGATGCGGATTTTTCGGAGGCAGAAGATGTGGTTCGTACCGTGGTTCGTAAGGTGATGAAAGAGGGCCTTCCCAGCGGAACTTGTCTGAATGTGAACATACCTCGCAAGACCGCTGAACCTATCAAGGGAATCAAAGTATGCCGCCAGGCGCTTGCCCGTTATGAAGAGGAATTTGAGGAAAGGACGGATCCGATGGGACACCCTTATTACTGGTTGACGGGCGTTTTTAAAAATTATGACCACGGAGAAGATACCGATGAATGGGCGTTATCACACCATTATGTCTCGGTGGTTCCCGTTCAGTTTGACATGACCGCACACCATGGCCTGCCTTTCCTGAACCAATGGGATTTTGAATGAAAACCAGATTAGCGCTGAACAAGATCAAATGGGGAATGGTGGCCGGTATCATTGGTCCCTTTTTTGGTTTTTGGATATACTATTACATGCAGGTTGCCGCTGATCAGATTCACAAGACACCCGCTGCCTGGTGGCAATTTGTGCTTGACAGCAAAGGAATCCAGGCACCTGTAGTGAGCCTGAGTCTTATCTTTAACCTCATCCTCTTTTTTATATTGATCTGGCGCCGGTGGGATCTGGCTGCCCGTGGCGTATTGTTCGCCACCTTTCTCTGGGCACCGGTGGTGGTATACCTAAAGTATTTTTGATCTGTACCCGTGAAGTACTACATCATAGCAGGAGAGGCATCGGGAGATCTCCATGCGTCCAACCTGATGAAGGCCATTCGCCGAAAGGATCCGGATGCGGAGTTCCGTGGCTGGGGTGGCGATAAGATGAAAGCTGAGGGCGCTGTGATGGTTCGTCATTACAGGGAGACCGCATTTATGGGCTTCTGGGAAGTCCTTGTTCACCTTAGGAAAATACTCGGTTTTATCCGCCAGTGTAAGCTGGATATCCAGCAATACCAGCCTGATAAACTTATTCTGGTGGATTACCCCGGATTCAATTTGCGCATTGCGGAGTTCGCACGTAAGGAAGGGATACCGGTTTATTATTACATCTCACCCCAGGTATGGGCATGGAAGGCCTCCAGGGTTCATCGCATCAAGCGAGATGTGCATCAGATGATCGTGATCCTCCCGTTTGAAGAGGCATTTTATGCGAAGTACGATATGAAAGTTCACTTCGTAGGTCATCCGCTACTGGATGTCATTGATCCGTCTTTTACGGATGAGGAGAATGAAGATGACAAGCGAAAGATTATTGCACTCCTTCCAGGAAGCAGACAGCAGGAGATCAGTAACATGTTGCCGGTCATGCTTCAGGCTGCCGGGGCATTCCCGGAATATCGGTTTGTGATCGCTGCTGCGCCCTCGGTGGATGAATCCTTCTACAAACAGTGTTCAGGCAAAATACCCGTTGAGTTGATGCGGGATGTGCGTGGCCTGCTGTCAAAGGCTACTGCTGCCCTGGTTACCTCAGGCACTGCCACGCTTGAAACCGGGTTGTTCGGAGTCCCGCAGGTGGTGTGTTACAAAGGGAGCGCCCTTTCGTTTTTTATAGCCAGGCTTTTGGTGAAGATCAAATACATCTCATTGGTGAATCTTATTCTGGATAAGGAGGCTGTAAAGGAACTTATCCAGGGTGACCTTAATAAAGAAAATGTGACGAAAGAACTTGCATCGATCCTTCCGGGTGGAAATAAGCGGGAAGACATGATAACCCAATACAAGGATTTGCGTAAAAGCCTTGGAGGGCAGGGGGCTTCGGATAGGGCTGCTCAGATAATCCTGGAATTGTGATGGCCGGGAATGTAACGCGGCCGACTGGCAAGTGCGCGGTTTGTATCCGAAGGAAAGGCAATGATGTATGGGGCAATTGACTATTTGTTATATTTGTAGAATGCGGTTGACGCTGATCATGATCGTAATCCTCTTGGGAGGATTGGGCTTTCAAGCCCGGGCAGAATATATGAGCATTGGCGTTATGACGGACCAGGAGGTAACGTCTATCGTGGTCACACCGGACGAAGGGAGTTATTTCGTTTTCGCGGATGGGGTAAAAATTCTCGAGGTTTCCTCAACCAGTATCCTGCAACTTACACTTCACGATCAAAAGGTAAAACTCAGGTTGTTTGATAAGGACATGGGGTCTTTCCGGAATATTATGTTCCTGTCTGATCATGGTGATAACAGCCTCAGGGTAAAAGCCGTATTTCCGGATCTTGATGTACGGGTTTATGACGACCATCTTCAGGTAGCTGCCGGCGCAAAATCCCTGATGCTTATTAATAAGGTAGAGCTTGAGAATTATGTTGCTGGAGTTGTTGAAGCAGAGGTAGGGTATAAAGCACACCCTGAGTTTCTGAAGGTTCAGGCCATTCTTGCACGTACCTATGCACTCTCACATGCGGTCAGGCACAAGGCGGATGGTTACGAACTGTGTGACCGGGTCCATTGTCAGGCATACAAGCAAAAGTCAAGACACTATAGCATTTTAAAGGCGGTCATTGAAACGCATGGCATGGTATTGATCGATGACCATGTGCAACTGATCACCGCAGCATTTCATAGCAATTGTGGCGGGCAAACCAGCAATTCGGAAGATGTGTGGCTCACGTCAAAATCATATCTCCGGTCTGTGGTTGATACCTTCTGCACAACAGGTACCAGGCATTCGCAATGGCGTCGGGAGGTGAATAAATCCGACTGGGTCAGATACCTCAAGACGCACCAGGAATCACCGGTTACCAAAGAGTGTCTGGACTCGGTAGCGGTGTGCTTTCCACAGGATGAACGTCAGGTGGTTTATGCCGGTGTGGATATTCCATTGAAAGACATTCGCAATGATTGGAACCTGAAATCAACCTTCTTTTCCGTGAACGAAGAAGGGGAGACCATTGTGTTAACCGGCCGTGGTTATGGCCATGGTGTTGGTCTTTGTCAGGAAGGTGCCATGCGTATGGCACTGTACGGAAAGTCATTCAAAGACATTTTGCATTATTACTACGAGGGCATAAATATCGTCAGCATTGAAGCGCTGAAGTTTTTCCTCGAAGATTAATGCCCCTCATACATAGCGCCCCCTTTATTCGTATATGCATTCCTTTTGTATCGGGTCTCTCCGGTGCAATACTTACGCATGGAGAAGAGCAACCGGTTGTTACGGCTTTGATGTTCTTCTTTTTCGTCCTCTTGGTTGGTGTTTGTGATCGACCGTCACGCCGTTATTCATCTTTGTTCGGTCATGTGATGTTTATGTTTCTGGTTTGCTTTGGTTACCAGTGGGGCGTTACCCGTTCAAGTCATTTTAATGAAAATCTCCTGTCCACCGGACAACGAAATGGTCCCTGGCAATGTGAATTGTTGGAACCTCCCGTTGTAAAAAAGAAGGTGGTGCAGTGCATGGTGTTTGTATGGCCTGTTCAGCCCCTCGGGTGGAATGGAGGAAAAGTGAAGCTGGTGTTTTGGAAAGATAGCGTGTCATTGAGTCTCAAGGCAGGGGACCGGGTATTCGTTCGTGCCCCCTTAAAGGCCATAGTCAACAATGAAACAGGTACATTCGATTATCAGGGCTACATGTGGCGAAGGAATGTTTCTCTGGAATGCTTTGCACCTAAAGGGCAATGGGAATTCTGTGGTCATTCAGATTCGTGGTATGTGTCGTGTATTGAAGTGCAGGTTGCTTTAAAACATGCCATACTTAAGCGATGGCGGTCTGCCGGACTGGATTCCGCCACGGTTTCATTGGCTGCCGCCCTGGTGCTTGGTGATAAATCTATGCTTGGTCCGGCAACCCGCGAAGCTTTCTCGGGTTCTGGCGTAATCCATGTTCTTGCGGTCTCCGGGCTTCACGTTGGCATTATATTTCTCGCGATCAATACCCTCTTGTCGTGGATACCGAAACGCATCATCGGAAGGTGGGTGTCTTTCGCAGTGATTGTGATTTCTTTGTGGGCCTTTGCCTGGGTGTCCGGGTTCTCTCCTTCTGTATGCAGATCTGCGGCCATGTTCACCATGTTCAGTCTGGGTGTGAAAATCTCTAGAAAAAGCCCGCCATTTAATACGTTAGCTGCTTGCGCATTTCTTATGTTGCTTTGGAATCCCATGTGGATTGCAGAACCCGGGTTCCAGCTTTCTTTCCTTGCAGTGGGTGGAATACTGGCCTGGCATGGGATGCTGTATAGGTTGTGGAACTCGTTAAGTCATTGGATGGATAAACTGTGGTCATTGACGTGTGTGTCATTGTCAGCCCAGTTGGCCACGTTTCCTTTGGTGCTATATTATTTTGGTGTCTTTCCCAGGTATTTTCTGTTTGCCAACCTGTGGGTAATCCCCGTGGTGATGTGTCTGGTGTATCTGTTTCTGTTGTTGAGTGTTTTAGGTTCTGTACCTATGTTAGGATCGTTGCTGGTTGTTTGTGGAAATGGGTTGACACACTTGCTTGTCAACGGGACTACAGTAGTTTCCGGACTTCCCCTGGCTATCTGGACTTGTCAAACCGATATCTGGGAAACGAGTGCACTCTATATTTCTATCATTTTGTTGTCCGGTTATCTGATGCAGCCGGTAATTAACAAAGCATTTGCGGGTTTGGGTATTCTGCTATTGTTAATGATATACCACATCATCCGGTATATGATCTGATCAAAACCTTTACCGGGTGAATTTGGCGGTGAAATCTTTTGTATTGTTCCGGTTATCCGTAACGACCAGTTTAAATTCATGTTCCCCTTCAGCGAGTTCTTCTTCGAACATGTGCGCCAGCGTGTGTGTTTTCTGGTCGTATTCCATTAGTATCCACTGATCATCGATTGTGCCACGGTATGACTGTATGCCGGATAGGTTATCTGATATCCGCATGCGTATCCACGGCGTTCCCTTCATGTTCTTTCCATTGTATATGTTGATGGCGCTGATGCCTGGAGGGGTTTCGTCTACCAGCACAGCAAAACTTCCGAAAGTTCGTACCTGACATGTTATCCAATCGTTGGCAAATGTTCCGCCCTGGTAGTTGCGGTAGCCCTGATCGTTGACCATGGCGATGAGCGCTTTTTCATGCAGTCGTTCCGGAAGATCGGATGCTAGCAGGCGAAGTTGATAGGGGGTGTGCACAGGTACATCCGTCCTGTGAATTTCATGGGTGACAGACCAGGCACCAGGAACGGGTGGACCGGCATTGTACACAAATCTTAGGGTGTCATAAATGCAATTGACCGGCATTTCCAGGGTGATGCCCTCACTTGTAAAAGTATTCACCTTCTGATAAGGAAACACCGCGGTAACAGGTGCTTCGAGGGAAGCCTCATTTTGAGCGGGTGGCGGTCCGGGGTCCAATATGTCAAACGATAATCGGGAAGTATTGCCTGCCACGTCCTTCACGATGATCTCGGCTTTGTGAACGGTATCATCAGTAATCCGGAAAACGCCCCTGTTGACTACATCCTTATAAGTACTCAGGCGGTTGTTCGGATCGATAAAACATTTTTGAAGTACCCTGCCGGTGTGCATCTTTTCGTGATAGTCTACCAGGCTATTAATGTATCGCGTTTCATGAAATCCGAAACGGTCCAGGTCGTGATAAAATATCTTTTCCTCATCAATTCTCAGTTCAATGGAGAAGATGCCCTGCGTGTTGCTGGTATTGTTCATTACATCCCTGGTTTCAATGGCGATTCCGATATCACCGTGGGCACGCACTGTACCCGCGCTGTAATTTCCGCGGGACCCGTAAAGGCCAAAACGTTTTGAATCATTTCTTCCATCCACGAAAGATGATGGTCCGATGGGGTAAACTTTAAATGAAGAGATCACCGGAGAAATATCATCGCGAATGTCATAGCCGAACAGGAGGGGGTTTACAGGAAATTCTGTGTAAGTCTCACGGATCTCAAAATGCAGGTGAGGGCCAGCAGAACTTCCTGTGTTTCCGGAGTACGCTACCACCTGACCACCACTAACCGGAACCTCGTCTTCCGATAAGGTGATATCCATCTCGAAACTTTCCAACTCATATTGTTTGTTCTTCACATAAGTAGCAACATCTCCATTAAACTCCCGAAGATGCGCATACACGGAAGTATAGCCGTTAGGATGGGTGATGTACAGGCATTTGCCATAACCCCTGGATGAGATGTTGATGCGTGAAACATAACCGTCTGCGATTGAACTTACAGGTTGTCCCTCCTGACTCATGGTCTTAATGTCAATCCCGGCATGGAAGTGATTGTTTCTGATCTCCCCGAAATTTCCGGCAAGCAACAACGGAATCTTAAGTGGTGAAGTGAAAACACCTTTGGGGAAATCGATCAGCGCCTGCGTGGACCTGATCATTAATGTTACCATAACCAACGTAAGGATCAGTAACCATTTCCTGTTCCCTGTCTTATCACGTCCATGATTTCTCTTCACCTGGTCACGCCCTTTCATGTTTTGATCCGCTGGCATTCGACGAAAATAGTGTAACCGCCATGATCAGACGCAATGCTTGATAAAAATATATCAACAGTTCGGGTTTAACATTCCAGGCAAGAAAACACATGTTCAATATTAAAAATTAATGTTAATTTTGAGGGTTGGGTTCATTCCTGATCCGTAATAGATTCTGGTTATTATGAAGTCCAAAGTTGACACAGCAGGGGAAATTCACAAGCAAATTGAAGCCCTGATCGATTCTCATCGGAGGATCGCTGAAGACAACCACAGGTTGATCAATGATATCAACCGGATGGAAAAGGACTTGGAAGAAAAGAATATCAGAATCGTGGAGTTGGAAGAGCAAATGAAAATGGCGAGCATAGCCGGTAGCATATCAGAGGGAGGATTGGAGCAGAAGGAAGTAAAGGAAAAGATCAATGCACTGGTAAGAGAAGTTGATAAATGTATTTCGTTACTGAATAACTAACGGGCGTGGTCCCATGTCACAGGAGCAGTTATCTATTAAGTTGAATATCGGAGGCAGGGTTTACCCGCTGACCATCAGCATGGATGAGGAAGAAGCCATGAGGAAGGCGGCTCATGATATCAATGAAAAGATCAGGGCATATGAAAGTCAGTATGCCGTTCGTGACAAACAAGACTTGCTGGCCATGTGTGCACTGGAATTTGCACTGGACAGGGCAGCATCTTTGAAGGAAATGGAATCACGTGACCTGGAATTGGATCAGCAGCTTGACAGATCAAAAAAAGTGCTGAACGATTATTTGGAAACGATCTGACGTTCTTTGAGTACGGCAATATAAAAATGCCTGAACGCTTACCCGCGTCTTTCATTTGCATGCGTTTTTAAACTCAACAGTTTTACAATTGGAACCAAGCTCAAGGTTCGTAGAACAGGCCTCAACCCGCTTGCGGGTTCCTTCGGGACAGTGGACGTTCGAATGACCTGGCAGTTCCATACATGACTTAACGGGGTTTAATTTACCTCGAATGAAGGGTGCGGGTTTTTTTATCCCTGCACCACGGGAAAGCAGATTAATTAACCAAAAGAAAGATTGAAATGGAGCTAAATTTGATTCCCGTGTTGATCGCAGCGGTCGGCGGTTTGGCGTTAGGTGGTTTGATCGCGGCGGTTTTTGTCAGGAAGGCGATTGAAAAGAAAAGCGAACATATACTCAAGGAAGCGGAAGCCGAAGGTGAGGTGATAAAAAAGGAAAAGCTTTTACAGGCCAAAGAAAAATTCCTTCAACTGAAAGCCGAACATGAAAAGGCCATCCACGACCGCAACCGAAAAATTGAAGGTGTAGAACAGAAAACCAGGCAAGCTGAAAAGCAGGCATCCAAGAAACAGGAGGAAGTACAGCGAACCCAAAAGGAGGTAACCTCCCTGAAAGAAAATCTTACTGTGCAACTGGAACTTGTAAACAAGAGGCAGGGCGAGTTGGATAAGATGCATAAACGTCAGGTGGAACAGCTCGAGGCGATATCCGGACTTTCCGTTGATGACGCCAAGGTACAACTGGTAGAAGCGCTCACAGCAGAAGCCAAGACGGAAGCCCTCAGTACCATCAAGGATATTGTAGAGGAAGCAAAACTCACCGCTAACAAAGAAGCGAAGAGAATCGTTATCCAAACCATACAACGTATTGCTGCCGAGCAGGCCATAGAAAATGCGGTAACTGTATTTAATATCGAAAGCGATGAGATCAAAGGACGGATCATCGGACGTGAAGGCCGGAATATCCGTGCATTGGAAGCAGCAACCGGCGTAGAGATTATTGTAGATGATACACCGGAAGCCATTCTCTTATCCTGCTTTGATCCCGTCAGAAGAGAAGTAGCCAGGTTGTCATTACACCAATTGGTTACGGATGGCCGGATTCATCCGGCCCGTATTGAGGAAATTGTCGCAAAAACCAAGAAAAACCTCGAGGAGGAAATTGCCGAAACGGGTAAGCGAACGACCATTGATCTCGGCATCCATGGCCTTCACCCCGAACTGGTAAGATTGATCGGAAAAATGAAGTTCCGGTCGTCTTATGGCCAGAACCTCCTGCAACACTCGCGTGAAGTGGCTAATCTCTGCGCTGTGATGGCTGCCGAGTTGGGCCTGAACGTGAAACTTGCCAAGAGAGCCGGCCTGCTCCATGATATCGGTAAGGTACCCGATGATGAACCGGAATTGCCACACGCCATTCTGGGTATGAAACTGGCAGAGAAACACAAGGAGAATCCCGAAGTGTGTAACGCCATCGGAGCGCACCATGATGAAATTGAAATGACCAGCCTGATCTCCCCGTTGGTTCAGGTGTGTGACGCCATTTCAGGAGCTCGTCCCGGAGCGCGCCGGGAAATGATGGAATCATATATCAAACGTCTGAAAGACCTTGAGTCACTTGCGGTATCATACAAAGGTGTGCAGAACGCATATGCCATCCAGGCAGGCAGGGAGTTAAGGGTGATCGTGGATAGCGACTCCGTGGCGGATAAGGATGCAGATACGTTGTCGTTTGATATTTCTCAAAAGATTCAAAATGAGATGACCTATCCCGGTCAGGTGAAAGTCACCGTGATCAGGGAAAAACGATCCGTGAGCATCGCCAAATAAAACCCGATACCGCCGGGCAGGGAGGTTATGATCAAAGTCTCCGATTTTACACGCCACGTGGCTACGCTGGCCGGTGGAACGGCCATCGCTCAGGCCATCAATCTCCTGATGGCTCCTGTGTTAACGCGATTATACGGCCCGGATGCCTTTGGGGATTTTGCCCTTTTTATGTCTGTCGTCTCTGCCGTTGCCATTGTTGTTACGCTTAGGTATGAGATGGCCGTGATGCTGCCGGATGAGGATCGCAGCGCAGCAAAACTGGTCTGGATATGTATCTGGTTGTCGGTATTTACCGGATTGGTTCTTACCCTTGTTCTGTTAATACTGCACCAGATAAACCAGGATTGGTTGTGGGGAGGGGTGACCTGGTTATTACCGCTCATAGTGTTGATGCTTGGGATAACACAAACCCTCAATAATTGGTATAGCCGGAGAAAGGAGTATCGGCGCCCCGGTATGTCGCGTATCGGCCAATCTTCATTTAATGCGGCGACCTCGTGGACTGCAGCTGTTAAGGGGTTCATGGGGAAAGGGTTGTTTCTGGGTGCCTTCGCGGGACAAACATTTTCAGCGTTTTGGTTGTTGGTGAAATTCCTGCGCCAGAAATGGGCGAAACCAAATAGGACCGAGGTGAGGGAACTTCTGAAAAAATATGTGGCATTCCCAACCTCAAATGTTCCCTTTGCCATTGTTGGCATGCTGCAGGTAAATGCAATCGTATTTATCCTCGCATATCTTTTTGATAAGACGGTGGTCGGATATTTTTCACGCACCTTGCTGGTGTTACAGGCCCCTATGTGGTTGATGGGATCTGCAGTTGCGCAGGTCTTCTATCAGCAAGCTTCTGTTTTGTCGGGCGACCGCAAAGCCCTGGCAAGGCTTACCGTTAGCATCGCCAAGAAAAGTGCACTGGTGGCATTACCTGTGTATGCCCTCATTGCCATTGCAGGTCCTGAATTATTTGCATTTGTCTTTGGTGCCGCATGGGAAGAAAGTGGTTGGTATGCAGCTATCCTGGCTCCATATATGTATTTTGATTTCATCCGTCTCGGTCTTTCCAATTTGCCTCTGGTGATGGATAAGCAAAAAGCCCTGTTTGCAAGAACCGCCCTGGGAGTGGTTATACTGGCTGCAGCTCTTTTTCTTGGGGAACATTTTTCCGGTATTGTCAGGACTTCCTTCGCATTGATGAGTGTTTTGCTTTCTTTGTACAACCTGTATATGACCTTTTGGTTGATTCGGCTGCCACGAAAAGATGAAACAACCTGACGTAAGCATAATCATTGTCTCCTTTCAGGTGAAGGCGTTTTTGCTTGCATGCCTGGAGTCGGTGAGGGGTGATGAATCGGCATCTTCTGAAGTCATCGTGGTAGATAATGCATCCGTTGATGGTTCACAAGAGGCAATTCGGGAAAGTTTCCCGGAGGTTCGCCTGATCGAAAATGGAGTGAATACAGGTTTTTCAGCGGCCAACAACCAGGGTATGGAAATAGCAGGAGGGCGTTATGTATTGTTGCTGAACCCGGACACGATTGTGAAGAATGGAGCCTTAGGTAAATTGGTTGATTTTATGGACAGCCATCCCCAGGTGGCTGCTTGCGGCCCCCGGTTGCTGAATGAAGATGCATCCGTGCAGCCTTCCGCCTGGCGGTTTCCCGGATGGATGAGTATGTGGAAGGAGGCGTTCTTTCTGAACTATTTGTTGCCCGATCAAAGTATCCTTGGGGTGAATGCTGTTTCTCCTGAACAGGTTGATGCCCTCTCAGGTGCAGCGTTAATGATGCGATCGGAAAACAGGATTGACCTTGACGAGTCATTGTTCTGGATGGAAGATGTGGACCTTTGTTATCGCCTGAATGGTCCGGTATTCATTGTTTCTGCTGCTGAAATCATTCATTTCGGTGGAAAGAGTTCGGCGCAACGTATGGGATTGGCCGTAGCCAACCAACTGACAAGCAAGGTGAAGTTTTTCTATAAACACCGCGGTCCTCAGATTGGCTTTCTGGCATCCCTGGCTGTTGGTATTCAATTGACCAACCGGTTATGTCTTTTCTTTTTACTCTCCTGGTTGCCCCGGTTCAGGGTGCATCTACGAGCCTATATGTTTGCAACAAGATTCTTCGTCAGGTATAAAACCAGTAAAGACCAGCGTGTCATATGAATGGTTCATCCCACCTGCGTGATGCAAAGGATGCTTTCAGGGTTAACCCATGGTTGATGTGCCTGATACTTGCCGCATTTGCAGGCGCTGCTGTGAGTTATTCCTATCTATATGCCTACCACGTTATCGCTGTGATATACCTGTGGTATGCACGCAAACACTGGGTGTGGGTCTTTAGAAACGGTCGTGGTCTGCTAACACAACCACTTGTACTTTTTCCGATCATATCCATTGTATGGTACGCCGCCTGGACTTTATTCGCCAATGATCCTGCTTTGACATTGCAGTATATGGTTTATATATCCTGTGGGTTTTTTGTCGTCACGGTGTTGATAGTCGAATCCTTACGCCCAAAAGAGGATGCCCGCCGAATAACAACAGAAGGAATTTTCAGGACATTGGCATGCGTGGCCATTCTGGAAATCGCTGTTGGACTGCTTGAGATCTTTACACCGTTCCGCTGGCCTGTGTCCAGGTTGTCTCCAATATTGCATTGGTTTGGGCGTACCACTGATATCACCAATGAAGTTTTACTGGCTACGGATACGAATTACCTGTATTCCATGCCCACCGGCTTGCATTACAATCCCAATGACTTTGCAGCGGTCATGTGTCTCGTTTTCCCCTTTCTTTGGTTGATGAGAAACCGGACAGGCGCATTGTTGTGGGCATTGACCATCGTATTGCTAATCGTTGAGTCCGGCTCAAGACTGGCTTTCTTTTCGTTGTGTTTTATGGCTGTTTCGGAGACGCTGATCTCATTGACGAGGTTCTCCTGGCATAAGTTGGTATTGTTAGGGCTATTGCTTTTTGTGGCCAGTGATGGTTTTTTTGTAACACCTACACATCATCCTAAAGTAGAAGAACTGGCTTTTCTGAATCCGAAGGATAAGATGCTCTCCGGTGGACGGGAAGAATCCGCCGGCATGCGAAGGGATTTGTTCTATGCAGGTATCGAGATGGTGAAACAGGATCCGTTGCTGGGAAAAGGACCCGGTGGAGCAAGACGTGCCCTGTTGGCCATGAGAGGAGTGGGGAAGGAACATCTCGTGGATCTGCATTTTTATTGGTTGGAGTTGGCTGTGGATATGGGCCTTCTATACGCGTTGTTATTTGCTTTGTGGTATGGCTTTATTGCGTGGTCATTGTGGAAGTTGATCAAACGATCATCGCTGGAGCGAAAATATGTACCCCAGGCCCTCTTCCTGGCATTGGTAGGTTTTGGAATGGCCGGTGTCGCACCCAGCTCCCTGGTTTATTTTTTACCTATGTACCTTGCTTTTGGTTTATCCTTATGGACGATTAAAACAGAAAGGGTATGAAAATTCTGTTACTGGGTGATCTTGGCTCACCGCACCTCCGAAAGTGGATCGACGCATGTTTGAATGCATCCCTGGAGGTGGCTGTGTATACCATGGCGGAAAAGCCTGGTCAGGTACCGGAAAAATTAGCGGTGTATTACTCACCCGATCATATCAAGACACGCTCTGGTGGATCGTCCTTGAAAAAATGGGTTTATCTGAAGGCGCTTCCCTCCGTTAAGAGGGTCATTCGCGATTTTCAACCGGACATTGTTCATGCACATTATTTAACGAGTTACGGACTGCTTGCCAGACTTAGCGGTTTCAGGCCCTATGTGGTATCCGCCTGGGGTAGTGATCTGATGGACTTTCCCACGCATGGCAGCCTACAGCAGCTTGTGGTGAAAAGCATTATTCGTGGGGCATCCGGGATGCATATACCCGGGCAGACCATGGCGGGGTTGGCCGGTATACCGGGAGGACCGCCGTTGTTTATCCTGCCTTTTGGAATAGATACCACGCGTTTTGTTCCGATCCAAACCCAGATACAGGATCAGTCACTCACCATCGGAACCGTTAAATCCCTTGAGGATATTTACGGAATTGACTTGCTGATAAAGGCTTTTGCGAATTTATATTCACAATATACCGCATCACCACTGAATCTCCTGATTGTAGGTGATGGTAGCAGAAGGAAAGAATATGAAGCGCTCGTCTCATCTTTAGGAATAAAAGAAAAGACCGTATTTACCGGAAAAGTATCCGCAGAGGAAGTGGTGAGATATCACCAGGAAATAGATGTTTTTGTGAATATGTCATACCGTGAAAGTTTCGGGGTTGCAGTGTTGGAGGCTTCTTCATGCGGGGTGCCGGTGCTGGCTTCGGATATCGGCGGATTGAAGGAAGTGGTGAAGAACGGTGAAACGGGAATGCTTCTTCCTTCCGGAGATGTCGGCGTGCTGACACAGGCCTTGGAACGATTGTGTTCAGATCAACAACTCAGACGCACCATGGGTCTGAATGGGCGAAAGTTTGTTGAGGAAAATTATGACTGGAAGAAGGCAGCCATTCGCATTCCCCAATGGTATCGGGAAATAAAGGAAGGTATCACAAGGTCTTGACACACATGATGGCGAAGGCCAGATGTGGTCGATGCCTTGTGTAAGGTTGCGTTAGAAGGGATACCCTGCCCCAAAGTACCTTAGGCTTGTATCTCATTTCCGCAAATTCTCCCCGGAGTGGTTTCCAGCCATTGATCCCCGTAACTTCATAGCCAAGGGCCTTCATCTCATCTACTTCCCATCCGGATAAATGGACCTGAAGATCGTTGTTGTCATAAGCCCGCTGAGGAAGGAAGCCATTGGGTGTATATATCACCACTTTTTTTCGGGCTACCTTTTCCATCTTTTTGAGGAGAACCAGGCCGTCTTCCTTGGTCAAATGTTCGATCAGGTCGGATGCGATCACGGCATCAAAACTGTTTTCACCGAATACGCTATCCATTTCCATCACATTCATTAAACGGTAATCGTCATGAATGTTTTCTGCACGGCTTCTTTCAATGGACGGTTCATGAGCGTCAATTCCCATGGTATGCGGAAGACGTTGCTTAAAAAAACGAATCGGAGAATATGCACCACAGCCTACGTCCAGAAGAGACTCACAACCTTGCAGACTGTGTTCCAGTTCCTGTGCATAGTGATTCTGATAGCGGCCGAAGATGGCATTGTCCCATTTCTTGAGCATTCCTGTCATTCTCCTTCGTCAATTGATTTGCCCAAAAGTATAAATATTCGTGGGGATCTTCCCGCATGCTCTAATATTCAGGCGATTCTACGAATTTGGTTAGATTTACAGCTTGCATAACGAAAGGTGATACTAAGCGAAGATCAACATCGGAGAGTGAGCGGGATTATTCTGGCTGTCATGGTCTTTATGATGCCTGTTTTTGTGCGGATCGTTCCGCTGCTTGCCGGATTGTACCTTCTCAATACGCTTCTTTCTCCAGCTCCCAGATGGCATTTCCCTCCCAGGAATATCCGACCGGCCTGGTATCTGATCATGGCATTTTATCTGCTTCATGTTGTCGGGTTATTGTACACGGAGCATCTATCCCTGGGTACTTTTGATCTTCAGGTGAAACTGCCCTTGCTGGCTTTTCCATTGATCATTGGCCTGGTTGTGCCGCCGGAACCCAAAGTCATGTTCCGTATCCGCAGGGCATTCGTATTCGGTTGTGTTGCCGCCTCCCTGATGTGTCTGGGCAGAGCCGCGTGGATATATCTCGTTGACGGGGCATTTGCTTTCACATATACCGCGCTTTCATTTCATATGCATGTAGGGTACTTTGCGATGTACCTGCTTATGGCGCTTTGTTTTGTTTATGTGGAGATATTGGAAGGCAAAGGCTATTCAAGTACCCGCTGGTTGATCGTGGTTTTTTTCCTGATTCTGATGGAAGTATTGCTGCAATCTAAAATGGCTTTGTTGCTTACCGCGATGTTGTTGCTTACCGCCGTTATCGCTTCATGGCTGAAGAAGGATCGTCAGCGGTTGTCAACAGGTCTGGCTCTGGGGGCGGTGTTGCTCTACATGTTGATCACCCAATTTATTGTTACGCCGGATGTTTCCCGCGTATATATGGCGTCCAAAAACCTGGATCTGGCCAGGACAGAAACGGATACCAAGGAAAGTTCAATGATTCGGTTGATCATATGGAGAATTGCAGGGAATATCATGGCAGAGCATCCGGTCATAGGTGTCGGCACCGGGGATGTGATGCCGGAACTAAAATCCTATTATAAAGACATGAACCTGATGTCAGCATATGACCAGCAGTTGAATGCGCATAATCAGTTCTTTCAAACCACCATCGCATTGGGTGTCATGGGCCTGCTGGTATTAATTGCATTATTGGTATGTAGTTTGGTGCTTGCCTGGCGAAGTCATGCCTGGCGATCTTTGCTTTTTCTGATCGTGACCGGCGGGCACTTCCTGACTGAATCAGTGTTGGAAACACAAGCTGGAACGCTGTTTTTCGGGTTGTTCTTTTCTCTCCTGGTTTTAACCGAGCCCCGAATACGAGAAGCCATTACCGTCAAAAATCAGCAGGTGAACGACAGATGAAGATTCTTCTGCTGACACAATACTATCCTCCGGAGACCGGGGCGCCGCAGAACAGACTATCAGCACTTGCGCGGCATCTGAAGATGTTGGGGGAGGACGTTGAGGTACTCACAGCCATGCCTAATTACCCGGCCATGCGAATCTTTCCGGGATATGAGAAACGATGGTATACGCGCGAGGTGGTGGATGGAATCAAGGTACACCGTGCATGGATATATGTGACCGGTTCAAAATCCATTGTTCCTCGCTTGATGAATTATTTTTCCTTTGTGTTTTCGTCTGCCTGGATTGGTCTTTCCAAACTTCCACGGTACGATGTGGTGATCTGTGAATCACCGCCTCTGTTTCTTGGGATGTCTGCCTGGCTTATGTCCCGGTTTAGAAAGGCAAAAATGGTGTTTAATGTATCCGACCTTTGGCCCGAAAGTGCTGAGAAGCTGGGCCTGGTAACCAATCCTGTGATACTTAAGTTGGCTACCTGGTTGGAGGAGGGTTTGTATAAATCGTCCTGGAAGGTTAGCGGCCAGACCCAGGGCATTGTTTCAGATATCGTAAGGCGCTTCCCCAAAAAGGATATTTATCTTTTTCGAAATGGTGTGGATACGTCCGCCTATCAGGATATCCATAGTGATGCTTCCTGGAGAAGCGATATCGGGTTGGATAAAGACTGCTTTGTGGCGGTTTATGCAGGTATTATTGGTCATGCTCAGGGATTGGATGTGATCCTGGATGCAGGCAAGTCCCTGTCATCTGAAAAAAAAATCGCATTTGTTCTGGTGGGCAGTGGCCCGGAGAAAGATCGCCTTCAGGAGAGGATTCGTAAGGAACAGATCGGCAATGTACATATCCTGGATGCCAGATCAAGGGCACAGGTGATCGGCCTGATCTCGGGTTGTGATGCGGCCGTTATTCCGCTTAAGAAGCAAGACTTATTTTTAGGTGCCATCCCTTCCAAGATATTTGAAGCCCTTGCATTGAAAAAGCCAATTCTCCTGGGTGTTGATGGTGAAGCCAGAACGCTTTTTATTGAGGAAGGCAAGTCCGGACTGTACTTTGAACCCGAAAATTCCGATGCATTGGCCAAACAGGTGTTGGCACTCAAAACCGACCCGGCTTTGCTTGGGCAATTGGGACGGCAGGGAAACGAATTCGTGATGTCCCGGTTTGGTTGGGATGAAATATCAAAGGGCTTTCATAAGTGGTTGTATGAGTAGGTCGGCATGTATACCTGATTTGCGTATATTTACGCGTCAATAGATTGTAAGATGAAAGTTCCATTTTCACCACCCAGGATAGATGAGCACACCGTTGAAGCGGTAGCGGAGGTATTGCGTTCAGGGTGGATCACGACCGGTCCGAAAACAAAACAGTTTGAACATGATCTGGCTACATACTGTGGCGTTGAACGTGTGCTGTGCCTGAATTCGGCCACAGCAGGCCTTGAATTGATGCTGAGATGGTTCGGTGTTGGACCCGGCGATGAGGTGATTGTGCCGGCTTATACGTATTGTGCTACCGCCAATGTTGTGGTGCACTGCGGTGCGAAGCCTGTGATGGTTGATGTTGGCGCGGATTTTAACATGAGCCCTGAGGCCTTGCGGGCTGCCATCACCGAAAGAACCAAAGCGGTTATGCCTGTTGACATCGGTGGATGGCCGTGCGATTACGATGCCATACGCAAGGTATTGAATGATGACAAGGTGAAGTCGATGTTTAAGCCGGCAGGTGAACATCAGGAGAAGTTAGGGCGTATCCTTCTTCTGTCAGATGCAGCGCATTCTTTTGGCGCTGAATACAAGGGCAGGAAAGCGGGTACGTTGGCTGATGTAAGTGTGTTTTCATTTCATGCGGTTAAGAATCTTACGGCAGCTGAAGGTGGCGCCATTGCTTTTTCGCTACCTGAAGTTTTTAAATCGGAAGAAATTTATCGATATCTGGCCATCATGTCCCTGCATGGACAAACCAAGGATGCGCTCGCAAAGACTTCCGGCTCGGAATGGAGATATGACGTTATTGATGCTGGCTATAAGTGCAATATGACCGATATTCAGGCAGCCATTGGTGCACTGGAGCTCAAGAGGTATGATGAAACGCTAGCACGCCGCAAACAGATATTCGAACAGTATCGGGATGTTTTTGGTAAAAAGAATTGGGCCATCATTCCACCTTTTGAGGAAGATGGAGTCCGGTCCTCATTTCACGTATTTCTCCTGAGAATCAAAGATGTCAACGAGGAGATACGTGACGCCATTATTAAGAGGATCATTGAACAACAGGTATTTGTAAACGTGCATTTCACACCGCTGCCTTTATTGACCGTATACCGCGAACGTGGCTATAAAATGGCTGATTATCCGGTAGCTTATGAGCAGTTCAAGTCGGAAATCTCTCTGCCTGTATACTTTGATCTGACCGACGAAGCAATCCAAAGGGTTACTGATGTAGTGGTTGAGGCTGTGGAGCACTGTATTGTGAAGGTCGGCTAAATGAGCCTCAAACGGTTATTTGATCTTGCTTTTGCCCTCGTCTGCTTCTTTCTGATCTTCCCCTTTCTGTTCCTGATCTCGATCTGGATCATCCTGGACTCCCGGGGTGGTGTGTTTTATTCCCAGCAACGTATCGGAAAGAACGGAATACCGTTTCAATTAATGAAGTTCAGAACCATGCGACCCGACTCTCACAAAAAGGGTTTGTTGACGATCGGTTTTCATGACCAGAGAATTACCAGGGCAGGGAGGTGGCTCAGGAAGTATAAGATGGATGAGTGGCCGCAACTGCTGAATATCATTGCGGGAGATATGAGTTTTGTAGGACCCCGACCGGAAGTGAAAAAGTATGTAGACTTGTATACCGAAGAACAAAGGAAGGTACTAACCGTGCAACCCGGGCTGACTGACTACGCTTCGATTGAATATTTTGATGAGAATGAAGTTCTGGCCCGTTCCGATAATCCTGAACAAACATACATCTCAGAGGTCATGCCCAGGAAACTTGCCCTGAATATGAAATATATTTCGGAGAAGGGGATGGCGACGGATATTAAGATTATCTGGAAGACCTTTCTCAGGATACTGCAGGGCTAAGCAGATTAACCCGGGTCAACCGGATGGCATCCGCTTCGAATTGATGCCCGGAAGTTTCGAACGAAAACTCAATCGACTTAAGTAGCTGGTGTACCGCCATGATGTTTGATCCCGGGAAAAAATGAGATGGCTCGGGCCGAACATTCATCTTTCTCAGGTATTTGCTGATCTCATGGCTCGAGAATACACTGCCTTTATTGAATACATTGATGTAAAACAATACATTGCCCTGTTGCTCAGACACAGGCATGTTGGCAGGATCATCCAGGTAGGCAAGAACAAACTGACCAGGTAGTCTCATGATATAAACCGGCATTTCCAACAAGTTGGCCAACGCGGTGTACAGCAATGAAATAATCACCGGGCTGCCCTGACGAGTAGCCATACACTGGTGGATGCAGTGTTCTTCTATGCTATGAAACGGGGGTTGGGTGAACTTAAAACCATGTACCTCAAACAGGATGTAATTAAGTATCCGGATCTTTTCAAGTGCCGTCAGATTATGGTTCAATTCAAGCCATGCATCTTTTCTTACCTGCTCAACAGCCTGCTCCAGTTCTGCATATTCTCCGCGCTGTCCGGCCGCTAATGAAACCAAATGGGCACCCCTTAAAAGATTGCGATGCTCATTGCTTACCCATTTACGTAATTGGTCGGCAGCGTCATTGGATTGTAATTTTCTGAATAAACGGGAGATGCGTTCCTTGTGAAGCGCATTGGCTGCATGTTCGTTGGCCGCATCCAGGTGAGGGAGTATTCCGGGCCCCAAACCGGTCAGAACTTCCTCGATATGGGAAAATACCGTCTCGTCAGGGTCATCCAATAAATCTATAAGGGCATTTATGTCTTGCATGCTTCTACCTTCAGCGTATGTTGCAAAGTTAGGGCAGACGGATGGCTGAAATCACCCGGAAGATTCATTTTATTAACAGTGCCGTTTTGATTTCAAAGTCATATTTATCGGGTATATGTTGTTAAAGTGCTTAAATACAGGTTCTTGAATGTTATTGGTTTTCTTGGTTCGGAATGCCGATTTGTGTGCGATGATACATTGTGTTACTTTTGTGCCTCAATTCAAATACACCAGCATGAATTCATCTACAAACAATATTTTGGTGCCGGTAGACTTTACCGAGCAATCCCTGATTGCATTATCGCAATCCTACAACCTGGCACGTTTGATGAATGCGGAGATAACACTTCTGAAGGTGATAGAGGAACATGGCTTCCTTTCGAATATTTTTCAGAAGCATGAAGAGGAGGTGACCGCTGAAATTACTGCTAAGCTGGACGCTTTGGCTGCCGAAACATCTGAAAAGGCAGGTGTAAAGGTGAATACAATGATTGCAAAAGGTAAGCCTTATGCCAAGATCCTTGAGGTTTCACAAATGATCCAGGCAAAGCTGATCCTGATGGGAACCAGTGGTGGTCATGGCGGTATCAGAGGTCGTTTTATCGGCTCCAATGCACTGCATATTGTAAAGGAAACCACCTGCCCGGTGATAACCATTCGTGGAAAGCAACACAGGGAAGGTTGTCAGAAGGTGGTTCTGCCCCTTGATCTTACAAAGGAAACCAAGCAGAAGGTAGACTACGTTATCCAATTTGCAAAGAGTTTCAATTCCGAAGTTATTGTTGTCAGCGCCTTGTTCACCAAGGATGAGTTTATTGTGAATAAACTACACAGACAACTTCAGCAGGTGAAGAATTTTATTGAGGAGAACGGTCTGAAATGCAATGCTGAAATCGTAAAAGGAATAAAAGGTGATGAAACCGAGGCAGATGTGATCATAGACTACGCCAAACGCGTGGAAAGTGATCTGATCGTGATCATGACACAGCAGGAGAATGAATTTACCGATTTCTTCCTGGGATCTACTGCCCAGCAAATCATCTCCGAATCGGAAATACCTGTGCTTTCACTGGTGCCTGAAAAGTCAAAGGATGGTAGTCATATAACTACACCTTACTAAACAGAGCAGTGATAGCGTCTCTTTGACGATTGAGACTACAAACATAAAAGCGGATTTGCCCCATGAGCATATCCGCTTTTTTTATGCGTAAAAATTCTTAATGCCGCTGATTAAAATTCAGGAAGAAAATACCTTAGAGAGAAACCGAGGAATGAATACATGTCGCCTCCTCCTGAACCGGAGGGATTGGAATAGTTGTCAATGTAGTCGGACAATGTTAAATGCAGGGTGCCCTTTACATCGGCTTCAATGTTTTCAGTGATCTTTAATCTTACACCCGCAGTGATGGGAAACATTACCGTCATATTTCCATGTGCGCTTGTGCTGTCCAGAACGGTTTCGTAAACATAATCCCGACTGATGTCCTTAGCTGATGATGCATCCGGTGCATCTTCCGCCTTATTCTTTATCTCACCGGTAGACCAATAATGATATGCTGTGCCATTGGCCAATGTAAGATCGCCCTTGGGGTTAAAGTACATGAAGCCGATTCCCGCCGATACAAAAGGCGACGCGCCTACGTCGCTGGGTAAAATCATATCGTTGTCGAAATGGAAAACAAACTGACCATCAAGCGCCACAACGATGGATTTAAAATTCATGTTTCTTCCCGGCAACTTGGATCTTTCGCCCTTGCTAAGATTTCCCATGGTCAGATTGCCTTGCACGCCAAAATTCTCATTCAGTCGTTTATGACCGGTCAGGGCGAACGCCCTCCGTTCTGTCGCGAAGCTTACCAGGTCCTTGTTTGTTCCATATCCGATCTCACCGAAGTAGGATAGCGTTCCAATGGAGATTCCAACGGAAATCCTTGTGTCCGGGCCGTAGTCGGTCATTTCATCATCATCCTGGGCTATGACAACAGAACCTGGAACGGTCATGGCCAGCATCAGCAATCCGAAAGTGTAACGTTTCATGGTGAATAGGGTTGAAGGTGCTTTCATATCAAACCTTTAGGTCTGCTAAAGGTATTAATTTCCATATGGATTCCAAACGCAAGATCCATTGATTACAAAGGGAAGCAGTCACTTATTGATAACACCTGAATGATTCAAATGCATCTTTCAGATCTTCCCAGACCACATCACGCGGGTCACTTTGCGGACTGTAGGCAATCTCTACCAGATACACATGGTCGTCTGATTGCAAAAGCTGAACCCAACGGTGTATGTCAAAGTGGTCTACAATACCTCCATATGATACATTGTCAAGTCTGAGTTTGCTGGCGACAAGGATGTTCCGCTCATCAGCCACGATCTTTTCCACATCATAAATCATATTTGCCGCACTGCTGATGAAATAGTTTGCCAATGAAAAGGCCGGGTCGTTTTTTGCACCGGTAGGTCTTTCAAACACGGTGACACTGAAATATGGGGTAAACTGAAGATGACTCAGGTTTGCTGTGGAGTCTTGTGTTTTCAGACTGTCCTCATGAAAAAGCAATCCGGTGATGTTGGAACTGCTGTGATTGTTAAAGGTCAGTTGTACACTGTTTCCGCAGATCCACCTTGTGGATACACTTTTCCGAAGCATCTTCCCATATTTTGAAATGCCGCTGCTTTCTCTAAAGCATTGCAGGGATTCCTCATAGGAAAGCGGTTGCGTATTAGAAGAGATGCAATTCAAAACCCGTTTTATCTGGCTGAAGGAAATAAAGGCATCGATATTCTCCCTGGTGGTTTCCAGGTTTACAGACTCCAGGTAAGCATCAAAACCTGTTAGCCGCTTGAGCTCCGGCCTAATGCCCTCCGGTAACTTAAATGTAAAACCATCTTCTTTACTGGCATAGTATCGGCTGGTGTCATTCCTGGAGAATTCGTCCCACGGCAATGTGGTGTGGTTTACCTGTATGGATAAGCTTCTGCCGTCCGCATTGGTGATGGTGACCCGCTCATTAACCGAGAACCGGTCTAAAATGATCACCTGACATATCACCATAAAAAATATGATGAAGACGTATATGGCATTGATCCTTCGGACATCCTTCCGGTTCCGTTTTTTGTCCTCCGCCAGCAACCGATAAGTTACAAAGGCCAGCACGGTACCTAGTCCGATGAGCAGGTAAATGGCTATTTCAAACGCACCCATGTGGATTTAAATGATTTGATGCACAATCACTTTCAAGAACAAGATAGTTATTTAAAGTGAACTGCTTAGTTCGTTCAGGAAATCCCTGGCGGCCCTGGTGATAGGGCCGGATTCAACCATGAACCCATCGTGACCGTACATTGAATCGATGATGCACAAACGTGCCGAGCCAAGGTGTTTGGTGAGGAATTCCTGTTCAGATACGGGGCAAAGAATATCGCTGCCGATGCCCAGAACCAGTGTAGGGGATTTGATGGATGCAAGGACTTCCTCCAGTGATCCCCTGCCTCTTCCGAGATGATGGCTGTCCATGGCGTAAGATAATGCCCAGTATGAGTATGCATTGTAGCGGTCAACCAACTTTTTGCCCTGGTAATGAAGGTAGGAGGCAACCCTGGTGTTCTCAAATACGGGTTCCTGATCCGACTGCGCCTGCTTGAATATCTCAAAACTCCGGTAACTCAACATGCCTATGGCACGGGCCAGGGATAATCCCTGCGCGGCATCATTCAATGCTCCTTTTTTCCAGGTAGGATCGAGGGCAATCGCCATTCGTTGGGTTTCATGAATGCCGATGGCCCATGCGGTTTCCCGTGCATTTGTAGCCAGCACCATATTGGCTTTGATCAGGCCCGGTTCCATCAGGTTCCATTCCAGTACCTGATAGCCACCCATGGAGCCACCCACCGCCAAAGCGACGGATTTGATTTGAAGATGGTCTTTCAGTATCCGGTGCATGGCTACGATATCCCGGATCGTAATGGGTGGAAATGAACCCAGATATGGTTGTCCTGTCTCAGGGGAAATGCTTGCCGGACCCGTGCTGCCATAGCATGATCCGAGGTTGTTTGCGCAAACAATGAAATGGGTGGTCGGGTCAAAAAGTTTGCTTTCTCCCACCAGGTCTGGCCACCATTCTGCTGCATCCGAATTCGCTGTCAGATGGTGCATGATCCAGATGACGTTGTCTTTCGCTTCATTTAATTGCCCATAAGTGTGATAGGCAATTTCCGGATGAACGATCTCACCGCCTCTTTCCAGTGGCAATGTAAGACTGGTCTTAAGTATCTGCATTGACATAATAAAAAAACCGCTGGCAACTCTAGTTGGAGGGCAAAGATAATATAAGGATGCGGACGATCCTTCCATTGAGGGACATATTCCAGTTCTATATTAGAATTGTATCTTTGATGCACCGACGGACGCCGCGTTCCAACAATCATGTCCGGTAGCAAGTGATGGCTTATGGAGATCAGGGATGCTGGTATTACCCGCGGTAGATGACAAATGAAAATATCTTTGAAAAGGCTGGACGATGCTTTTCAGTTTGAAGCATCCGGTGAAGACGGACATTCCATTATCATGGATGGGTCACCGGCAATTGGCGGACAGGGAATGGGTGTGAGACCCATGCAAACATTATTGATGGGACTCGGCGGTTGCAGTGCCATAGATGTCGTGAGCATTCTGAAAAAGCAGAGGCAACAAATCACAGACTTCCGCATTGAGGTAGACGGGGAAAGAGAACCCAATAAGGAACCGTCATTATGGAAGGATGTTCATGTGCGGTTTATGCTGGAAGGGGATATCGATCCGGACAAGGCCATGAGGGCCGTGCAACTGTCAATGGATAAATATTGCTCCGTAGCAAAAACCCTTGAAAAAACAGCAAACATAACCTATTCCGTTTATGTGAATGATACAGAATCCGTACCGTCATGAGTGATTACCAGGAATTTGAAACCCAGGTCATCCGTATACAATCGGATCGGACCCAAAACGGCGAACATGCCGTCCCGCTATATCTGACATCCAGTTTTACGTTCGACGATGCCGAGGAAATGCGCGCTGCATTTGCCGGTGAGATGGACCGCAACATTTACAGTCGCTTCTCCAATCCCAACACAGGTGAACTGATTGAAAAAATGTGCCGGTTGGAAGAATGCGAGGCTGGATATGCCTTTGCTTCCGGTATGGCAGGGATATTCGCCTCTTTTGTCGGGGTTCTGAAACAAGGCGATCATATCCTTGCTTCCAGATCCATTTTCGGAGCCATTCATACCATTCTTACAAAGGTGTTGCCTAATTTCGGGATCACCCATACGCTGGCGGATGCCCATCAACCGGATACCTGGGAAGCCCTGATCAAACCCAACACAAAAATGATCTTTCTGGAAACCCCTTCTAATCCGGGACTGGATATCATTGATCTGGAATGGGCAGGCAACCTGGCGGACAAACACGGCTTGATCCTGAATGTGGATAACTGTTTTGCCACGCCTTATCTGCAGCGTCCTTCGGACTACGGTGCGCATATCATCTCCCATTCAGCCACCAAGTATATCGATGGCCAGGGACGTGTGCTCGGCGGTATCGTGGTCGGAAAGAAAAAATACATTGATGAGATATACAGCTTCGCAAGAGCTACAGGACCTGCTATGTCACCGTTCAATGCATGGGTGCTGAGTAAGAGTCTTGAAACACTTGCCGTGCGGATGGATCGTCATTGCTCCAATGCCATGAACCTGGCGAAATGCCTGGACAACCATCCTGAAGTGGACTGGGTTCGCTATCCTTATCTCACATCCCATCCCCAGTACGAGATTGCCCAAAGGCAAATGAAAGCCGGAGGTGGCATTGTGACGTTTCAACTGAAGGGTGGACTGGAGCGCGGTAAGAATTTCTTGAATGCTTTACAAATGGCATCGCTTACCGCAAACCTCGGCGATACCAGAACCATTGCAACACATCCTGCCTCTACCACACATGCGAAACTGACTGATGAGGAAAGGCAGGAGGTGGGGATCACACCCGGTCTGGTGCGTATCTCCGTAGGACTTGAGAGCGTCATAGATATTATCAAGGACATAGAGCAGGCGCTGACAAAATCAAAGTAATAACGAATCGCTGCCAAACGTGACGGTTTGATTACATACATCATTATTGCAGGTACGGCCCTTTTCTCCATTCAGGCTTTTCAGAAGCACGATCTGTTTCTGAAGCATACTTTCAATCCGTACATCGTTAACCGAAACCGGGAATGGCACCGCTTCTTTACGCATGCCCTGCTGCATGCAGACTGGACCCATCTGTTGGTAAACATGCTGGTGCTGTATTTTTTCGGTCCGACAGTTGAAAAGGCTTACCAGATGAATTTTGGTCTCGTGGGATCGTTGTATTTTGTACTCCTCTACGTCGGGTCCGTGGTGGTGTCCATTTATCCCACATTTGAAAAGCATAGGAACAACCCGGGCTACAATAGCGTCGGGGCTTCCGGAGCCGTCTCTGCCGTTGTCTTTGCGAGCATACTTTTTCACCCGGAACGGAACATTTGTCTTTGGGGTATCTTATGTTTGCCTGCGATTCTGTGGTCTGTTCTTTACCTGGTCTATTCCTGGCAAATGGGAAAGCGGGGCCGCGACAATATCAACCACAGTGCGCACTTCTTCGGAGCTGTTTTTGGAATTCTGTTTACCATTTTGCTGGATACCGATATCGCGGTGAGGTTTTATCAAACCATACGTTTTCTGTATTTCTGAAGATGAATAAAGCGGTTTTTCTGGACAGGGACGGGGTGATCAACATGGAACGAGATACCTACACATATCTTCGGGAAGATTTTGTGTTGGTGGACGGCATGCTTGATCAGTTGAAAAGGCTACAGGAGGCCGGTTATCTTCTGGTCGTGATCAGCAATCAGAGCGGTATTTCCAAAGGGTTGTATCGCCATGAAGAAGTGCTTGAACTGCATGAGGTGTTTTTGAAGCAATGTGCGGATGCCGGGGTGAACGTAGCAGGATTCTATTATTGTCCGCACCATCCGGATTATGGACGCTGTCTTTGCCGGAAACCGGATTCACTGATGCTGGAAAAAGCGCTGGCGCGATTTAATATAGACGCCGGACGTTCATTTATGATCGGCGACAAACCACGTGATATAGAAGCCGCTGAAAAAGCAGGGGTGAAGGGCTTGCTGGTAGATGCCAATGCACCAATACAACCTCTTGTCAATCAAATTCTGCAAATGTCATGACGAACCACCTGGTTATATTTGATGGGCAAATGGTAAACAATGGCGAGGTTCGGATCACCACGGCCAATCGTGCCTTCCGCTACGCTGATGCCTTGTTTGAGACCATGCTTTGGAACAACGGGCATATCAGGTTTCTTCAGGATCATCATGGACGGATGACCCGGGGGATGTCATTTCTTGGTATGGAAAAACCTTCAGGTTTTGAATTGGAAGACCGGGGACGGTATGCGGCTCTGCTTGCGGAAGGTGCCGGTTTCGGGAAAGGAAGAATCCGGCTACAGGTATTTCGGAAGGACGGAGGGCTGTATTGGCCAACCCACAAAGAGGTGTCGTGGGTCATGGAGATGGATTCCCTGGACATGAAAGCCGGCGGCAAAAGTGCAGGTGTGCATCTGGGTATCTACCCGGATCACCGCATACCGGTATCCAAATTGTCGAACCTCAAAAGTACCCAGCGCCTTCCTCAGGTGCTGGCATCCATCTATGCGGATGAACATAATTTTGATGATTGTCTTTTGCTGAATGAAAATGGCTGTGTGGCAGAAACCATTGCATCCAACATCTTTATTGTGAAGAAAGGAATGATCATTACACCTGCGCTTACAGAAGGATGTGTAGCGGGAGTTATGCGCAAGCAGGTGATTCGTTGGGCAAAATCCAACGGTGTTCAATTGAGAAAAACAATGTTATCGCCTGAGCATGTTGCGGCAGCGGACGAAGTATTTCTTACAAATGCCATTCGCGGCATCGTGTCGTGTAAATCATTCGGCTCTGCCAGTTACTCCCGCGAGATGACCAACAAGATTGCCCGCGACCTTTTATAGGGCAATAAAAGTTAACCCGGGTTTGCGATTAAAATAAAAAAAGCCCCTCTGCATTTGCAGAGGGGCTTTTTAATGGGGGTGATTGACCTGAATAAAAGCTTATCTGTTCAGGATAAGTTTACCATTCATGTTGATGCCATTCTCAGAGGTCATCTGGTAGAAGTACATTCCTTCGGGAAGTTGTTGTCCGTCGAAAGTAGCTTGGTACACAAAACCTCCTTGAACATCCTGGTTGAACAGGACTTCAATTTGCTGACCGTTCATGTTGTAAACAGCGATCTGAACGTGATCATTGCTATGAACATTGAAACGGATGGTGGTTGATTGAGAGAATGGGTTAGGGAAGGCAACCACATCAGCACCGGCTTCCAAACCTTGCCAGATGTTCATGTTGGTTTGCTTCTCGTTGATGTAATCACAGCTGGAAACATCGTCACAGTATCCCAAAGCGTCGCCGTGGGCTAAATGGTCGGCTACCGCATTTGGAGAGATGCATAGGGTGTTGTAGGTTCCATTGCCATTCACATGACAAACCATAACCTTACCACCTTCGTACATGATGATGGCTTTTCCACCTTTTTCACAACGTACATCGATCACGCAAACGGTAACGGAATCAACAGCAGTACAGCCATTGGCGTCAGTCACAGTGAGTGTGTAAATGGTAGTGGCGGTTGGGCAAACGTTGATGTCTGCGGTAGTCTCACCGGTGCTCCAGAGATAAGAGTATCCTGGTACGCTTCCGGAAGCAGAACCGTTGAGGGTAGCGCAGCTGGATGGAGTATAGCCACGGTATACCGTTGCAGGATTACCTGCGTCAGCTACCAATTGAGAAGGCTCGGTGAGGGTGATGGATTGTACCACAACCTGTCCGCTGTTATCAGAAACAGTTACGCTGTGAGCGCCAGCACTTAAACCGGCAGCAGTAGCAGCAGCCTGACCATCGCTCCAGAGGTAGCTGTAAGGCAGGCAACCACCGTTTACAGTAGCAGTTGCTTCACCGTCATTGCCTCCGTTACAGGAAACATTGTAACCGTTGTGCTCCGGACTGGAAACTGAAGCTTCCAGCGTTTGAGCTGTTACAGTCACATTGAAGGAACATGAAGCAGTGTTTCCGCTTGCATCGGTAACCGTGTATGCAACAGTTGTTGTACCCAGTCCGAACTCATCACCGCTATTGTGTGAGCCTGAAACTGTGAATGAGCAATTGTCGCTTGCTTGTGGGGCATCCCAGGTAACGGCCGGATCGCAATCCGTAGGTGTGGAAACCACGTAGATGTCCGCTGGGCAGCTGATTGCCGGTGCAGTGCTGTCAACAACAGTTACGGTAGAAGTGTTTGAACTTTGGTTTCCGTTGTTGTCAGTTCCAGTCAACACAACAGTGTTTGCGCCAACATTGCCGCAATTGAAAGTGCTGTTGTTGATAGACAAGGAAAGACCGCAAGCATCGCTGGAACCACCATCTACATCAGCAGCGGTGATCGCTGCATTGCCGGCAGCATCCAGGTATACGGTGATATTCTGAGGAATAACAACCGGTGCAGTGCTGTCAATAACGGTAACGGTAGAAGTATTTGAACTTTGGTTTCCGTTGTTGTCAGTTGCAGTCAGTACAATCGTGTTAGCACCAACATTAGCGCAATTGAATGTGCTGTTGCTGATAGATAGAGAAGCGATGCCACAAGCGTCGCTGGAGCCATTATCTAAATCAGCGGCAACGATGGCAGCATTTCCTGCAGCATCAAGGTAAACCGTGATGTCCTGGGTTGCAGCTACAGGCGAAACCGAATCATTTACGGTAACGTTAGCAGTGCAGGTTGCGCTTACATTGTTGATGTCAGTTACTGTCAGGATAACGGGAACGGTTGTTCCGGCCTGGCTGCAGTCAAATGCAGAAGGAGTAACAGTCATAGACTGCAATCCGCAATCGGCAGTGCTGCCGCCATCTACATCGCCTGCAGTAATGGAAGCCTGACCGCTGGCATCCAAATAAACGGTAATGTTTTGGCAAACCGCTGCAGGACCTGCACAGCATGGGTTGTTGTCGTCTCTTACAGTAACAACAGCTACACAAGTGCTTTGATTGCCATTCACATCGGTAACAGTCAGGGTCACGTTGTTGTCACCCAGATTGTTACAATTGAAAGAAACAATATCGATGCTCAAATTTGCGATGCCGCAATTGTCGGTGCTTCCACCGTCAACCTGAGCAGCTGAAATAGAAGCTTCGTGGTTGCCATCAAGTTGCACAACAATGTTCTGACAAACAGCCTGTGGCAGTTGTGTGTCAGCCAAAGTAGTGTTTTGGGCGTTTGAAGTACAGCCGGCAGCATCCTTAACAATCAGGTTGTAAGAACCAAGACCGATTCCGGTGAATGAAGCTGAAGTGCTGTAGTTGCTTCCACCATCGATAGAATAACTGTAAGGTGCAACGCCTCCTTGTACACCTGTGAAGGTGATGGAGCTGGTGTTACTGCTATCGCAAACAGCGGAGGTGTAAGTGAAAGAGAAGTCAGCACATGTCCAGGATTTGTTTGCCTGGTTGCTGGTCAGTGCACCGGTTGTAGCAACAATCACATCCGATCCGGGATATGCACCGTTGTAGCAATAGGTGGCATCACCATTGGCATCTGTAAAGGCAAAACCGCTCAGGCTATGTGCACCGCTGATGGCGAAGTCAACACGTACGCCTGAAACCGGATTGCTGTATTGGTCAAGCACAGTACCGACAACACAATGCTGTGTGCCGATCTGAGAAGTGCCGCCGTTTACAGGAGCGAGCGTAAGTGTGCTGATAAATCCGATAGGAGCCAAAGATTGTCCGCCGGGATATCCGTAAGAATCATAGCTGCCGAATCCGTAAGTGTGAACACCCACAGGATAGTTACTGCTTACGGTGTGCGTTCCTGCGCTGATTGGCAAACGAGCCGCCCAGAAACCGGAAGCGCCGATAACAGAGAAAGAACCTGCAGAAACAACAGTGCCATCAAGCTTAACGTCACCGATGGCAGCTTGCGGAACCACGAGGTTGATGTAGTGACCGCTGAAACCTGTGGAAGGAGTACCTACGGTGTATTCGCCAAGAAACTGTTCGAAAGGAGGAATGATCATCATGAAGGGATCGGAAGTAACACCGTCGCAGCTTGATCCTCTGGAGTATTGTGTAACCAGGATCGGCTTGTTGGCTGCAATGACGGCATTGCCGTTGATCAGCATCTCGTGATAGTCACCTGCATTCAAGGTGGCTACGTTGGCACCATTCACGGTAACCGAAGTGCTGTTCTCGGAAGCCAGGAAACGGAAGATATCTCCGCCTGTTCTGGTGGCCAAAGGAGCGGATACGAAACTCTTACCCCATGATGATATAGGAGGGATCTGTTCGATGAGGTGGTCACATGCAAAACAGTTGGTTGGTACGTTAGCGCAAACAACACTACCATAAACAGCCACTGGTGCAGTAGAAGTCACACGGCTACCTGTGAGGTCACCACCGCCAGTGGCACCCAATTGGTAAACCTGGCCCTGGTTGATTACCACGTTGTATGGCACACCTGCAGCGTGGCCGCCTGCAGTTACCTTGGGAGTAACAGTGATGGTGGTTCCATCTTGTGTTCCAACCACGGATAATTGAGAAGGGTATGCGCCATTGCTCAGTCCGATATAGGAGTTCACCAGGTAGTCGGTACCCAGGATGTCGGTTGGAAGGCCCATATAAGCATCGGTGGTAGCAGATGCCTGGTTGAGACCGTAAACGGTGACTTCATCGTTGGCTACCACATGGATGCCCTTGTTTTCAATTCCGTTTGCGGTTTGCACTTCAACGGAGGTTGGAATATTGATGGTTGTGGTAACGCCCGGGGTTACGTTAAAGTTCTGAGAGAAACCGATGCCGGCAACGGAAACGGTACCGCTGGTAGCAACTCCTGAACTGATGAACAGGGTGGTGTTTCCGGCGTAGATGTTACGCGGAAATGCCAGCCAGAAATCTTTTCCCTTACTGTCCGGTAGTTGAGCGTGCACGACAGGGCCCAGCGTACACATAAACGCCAGGGTAAATAATGCTTTTTTTAACCAGTATCCGTACTTCATGTCTATTCGCATTAAATGGTTAGGAGATTTAATTATTCTGAGACCGAAAGAGTTGCGGTTAGTTTTTCGATTGTATTGGCAGTAGGGAATGTCATGACTGTAAGGGTATTGCCTGCGTTGCCACATTCACCTTCCACGGATGCGCCTCCGTCAACTATTCTGCTGTCGCTGATAGGTGGGATGACCGGTGCATCAGCAAGTGTAAGGGTGTATCCGACATTTAGGGGTGTTTCACCGCTATTCTCTATGCGGACCACATAAAAAGAAGCACCTCCGCACTCCTGGAGTTGGGCGCTGATGGTAATGTTGTTTTCTGAAGCGAGTTCAGTCCAACCGTCCTGCGCATGCGCAGCGGTTCCAATAGTTATTGCCGCCGCCGCAAAACATGTTGTTAAAAACTTGGGAAGATTACCGGTCCTGTTCATAGCGATACGTTTGTGTTAAAATATCAATTATGTGATTTTGGATTTTACGCGAATGCAAAGGACGGAAAAAGAAGAATATCATGTATATAGTTGGGATTAATTTTACTTTAATATAAAATGTATTTTAGTTATAAATACTTGTAAATCAGATATTAGTTGTAAAAAAAATAATATTCGGAATTATTGGTGCAATTTCAGATGATTGTGAAAAAATATGAATTATTACTTACTATTTATTGTATGTGACCTTCTCGTTATGTTCACAATTGATGGGTTTTAAGGTGGACTATGTGATCATCAATCTGGTATATTTGAGCGAACTTAAATCTTCATAACATGAATATCGTATCGTGGAATGTGAATGGCATTCGGGCCGTAATGAAGAAGGATTTTGCGCAACAGTTGGATGAATTAAATGCAGATATGTTGCTGATTCAGGAAACCAAAGCGCAGGACGACCAGGTAAGGGAGGCGCTTTTTGGTGTGGGGGATTATGAATTGTATTGTACATCCGCAGAAAAGAAAGGTTACTCAGGAACCGCCATATTAAGTCGGCATAAGGCGGTTGATGTCAGGTATGGTATTGGCGTGCCGGAACATGATACAGAAGGCAGGGTGGTGACCCTGGAAATGCCGGATTTTTACGTTGTAAATGTGTATGTGCCTAATTCATCATCGGAAATGAAACGGTTGCCATACAGGAAAACCTGGGACGCTGCCTTTCTGAAATTCTTAAAGGACCTGGAGTCTCATAAGCCCATTGTTGTAGGAGGGGACTTTAATGTGGCGCATCAACCAATAGACCTTGCCAGGCCCAAGGAAAACTACAATAAGACATCAGGGTATACCCAGGATGAAATTGATGGCTTTGAGTCTTTTCTTGCTCAGGGTTGGGTAGATACTTACCGGTTTAAGCATCCTGAAGAGGTGAAGTATAGCTTTTGGAATGCTCGTTTTGGAGCCAGGGAAAGAAATGTTGGTTGGAGGATTGATTATTTCCTGGTAAGTGATTCGCTCAAGTCTTCAGTAAGTGAAGCCGATATTCTTAATAATATCACCGGGTCAGATCATTGCCCGGTCACACTTGGATTGGCACTCTGATCTATTTCAGTTCAAAGGCGATCAACGGAATGTTGATCTTATAATACCCATGAAAATCACCTTCTGCTCCTGCATAAAGTATGAGGTGGTCTTCAGTTACCGTGAAATTTACATGGTAACCGCTCCGGTCATCTTCGTAAGGGCGCATATTCAGGAATATCTTGTTCTTCTCACAAAAGGCGGTAACATGACTACTGATTACAGACATGTAGTCTCCTTTGAAGAAATCTGACAATTCATATTGCTTTAAGGTAAGAGGCGACAAGGTCAGGCTGTGGAAGATTTTTCGTTGGTGACCTTTCATTTGTGTGGTGTACTCAAGGCAGAGTAATGAATCCGTTTGTTGGAGAATCTTGTATTGAACGTGGACCGTTAGGTTAGAATCCCCTTCGCTAAAACGTTGAATGAATCTTTCGAAGTCGGATATTTCTTTGATGCCTGTCAGCGCAAGGGTGACAGAATCGCCACTGGACTGGACCAGCACAGGGTAGTTGTATTCTACCGTACATCTTCCATTGATGGATGTATAATTTTCTGTTCTATCCACCAGTTTGTAATTGGTTGCCTTCTGGCATCCGGTGGATAACATAACTAAAAGCAAACAAATGCCTCCGTACCTGATCATGTCCATTGTCTCAATATTCTATGGCGCCTTCTACGGCGGATATTGTATTCGGGTTCCCTAGTTAGAAATTTATTTGGTCTTTCGCAAGTTGAAGTTTTTCAATTTGCATCCCTGTTCAATAACGGGCGCAATTTCATTAAAAACCATTTATAAATGCTACCATAAGGCGAAAATAATTTTCAAACTCGGTGAAAGGCAAGGTTTGCGATCTGTCCCAAACATCGTGATAGGCCTTGATTCCCCCCAAAGTATAGATGAAAAAACAGGGTACGTCTTTTTCGTAAAATGGACAGTGATCACTGTTGCATGCCGTGCCCCGGATTTTTACCTGTTGAAGGGTTTGCATTTCCAGGTTCATGGACGTGAGCCGATCAAAGGATGGTTTGAATACGGAGCCGTTAACAACCTGGATGCCTTCGTCGCCTGTTCCGGAAATGTCAAAGTTTAGAAGAAATCGAATTTTTTGAAGTGGTATGACCGGGTGTTCGGTGTAATGTTTTGATCCCACTAATCCGGCTTCCTCGCCGCTGAATGCAATGAATAGCATGGAGAACCGGGGTGGATTTTCAGAGTAGTGTTTTGCAAGGTTCAACAACATGGCAATCCCGCTGGCATTGTCATTGGCTCCCGGAAAGTAGGTTTCCTCGCCCATGCGCCCCAAATGATCATAATGCGCGGTAAATACAAGGAAGGAATCAGCTTTTTCCGATCCTGTGATCATCCCGATCACATTGCGACTCGTGTATTTTTTCAGGTACTTGTTTTCTACTTCCGTCGTAATGGTTTTAATTTCTCCGAAAGAAGAATCCGCGGAAACGATGAATGAAGGTTTGGTCAGAAGTTTTGTCGACGCATCCCATGTAAGCTTTTCATACGTGATAAAGATTGTTCCTGCTGCCGGGTTTTCATCTGCATATATAAGGAATGCCTTCCACTCGTTGATGGTATTCGTTTCATCCGGAATCATGACGCGTTTGGATGGTGAAACGACAATGAACTTTCCTTTGGCATTCTTCACCAGCTTGATGAACTTATCCTTTTCCAACATGTCATCTTCAGAGCAATTCACGACATCATATGTGCCTTTGATACCTGGTGATCCGGCGCTGATGATGAACTCTTCTCCCGGTTTCATAGGGCGGTCGTCAAGGGCTAAATGCATCTTTCCTGGAAACGTATTGACGGGGAATGAGAAGGGTTGGAAGTAACGTCGGTCAACCGGCTTCAGGCCTATTCGCTTAAATTCAGATACAATGAAATCCGAAGCAATCTGATCGCCATTTTTTACATATCCTCTGCCATGCATGGATGGACTGCATAGGGTGTCCAGTACAGTGCGGGCATAACCGATGTCTTGTGCATTTGAAGAATTTAACAAAAGAAAGCCCCAGCACGCCAGTTGGTAAATCAAACTTTTCATATTCACATATTGAACCCAACTTATGCAGTAGGAAGCTCAGAAGGAGCTGAACTATCTGCGTTAGTTGGGGTTACCCCGTATAGAAAATCACTTTTTTCATCCATGCATACAATTCGCAGAAGACCTGATTTTCTTATTCGCAATGCAATAGAACTTTCTTCTATTGCATTGTTTGGGTTGAATGTTTGCCTAAGATAATTTATTAATAAAAGCGGGTTATTCTTTTTATACATTTGAGTATGCGACGTGACCGGAGAAAGAATGATAAGTGCCTCAACTGTGATGCGGCATTGCAGTCTGATTGGGAATTCTGCCCGGCATGTGGCCAGGAAAACCATTCGGTTAAGGTTCCGCTAAGGACAATCATCAAAGACTTCCTGGGGGATTACTTCACATTTGATTCGAAGCTTTTCAGAAGCCTCCGGCCTCTGTTCTTTAAGCCGGGTTTTCTTACGATAGCATACAATAGCGGGAAGCGGGTGAGATATATTCCACCCTTACGCATGTATATTCTGATTTCTGTTGTCTTCTTTTTTGTGATCAATCGTTCGCATCACCCACTTTTCGGGAAGGACAAGCAGGAAATTAGAAAGCAATCCCATATCTCTCTTGAAGTTGGCGGTCATGAATTGATTTATCAAGATATGATGGCCTTTCAATATGATGTCGATAAGCAGGGAATGGAGGCGTATATGGATTCCGTTGGTGCGGTTACCTCGTTTGATAAATGGATTGTAAAAAGAATGTACCGGTTGTCCGACCAGGGTAAAGAGGCCATCGGGGACCAAATTTTTCACGGTATTTCAATATCCATGTTTGTGGTTCTGCCAATGTTTGCACTACTGTTGTTTTGGGTATACCGAAAGAAGCGGTGGTTATATGTAGAACATCTGATATACTCTTTGCATTTGCATGCATTCATCTTTTTCTACGGGGCAGTACTTGCGGTGGTCAACCGGTTTGTTTTTGAGATCAATGGCTGGGTTTGGAATCTGATTCTGGCACTTCCATATGTGGTGTATGCAGTTTGGTCACTGAAGGTAGTCTATGGCGGTACACTTCGTTATACGTTGGGTAAATTTTTTATTCTTCTCCTTTTATATATCGTCTTGATATTCATTTGTCTTGCATCTGGTGTAATCGTTTCAATTATTACGATCTGATGATTTAAGTCAACCGCCGTTGCTCGGCAACCTCCCTTCTGTTAACTTCGGGTTAAATTTGAATCATACGGAAAATCATGTGCAAAAAATTTGTCGGTTGGCTATTTGCAGCCGTTACGCCTTTGTGGGTGTCAGCACAACAGGAAGCGATTACCCTCAAAGGGGATACCATACTTATTTATAGTGACCGGTCATGGGCATTTCCCCAGGAAGACCCATTATATCTTCTCAAGCCAGACAAGGCAGATAGCCTTTTATATCAAAGATCACATGCGAATCGTCAGGTGATTAAGCACCTTGCTTTTATCGCATCATTTGACCCGGCACAAAGACAAAGCGCCTGGGTCTCCTACCTGTTAACCGCTGAACATACCAAAGCAACCGTGGAAAGAGTGGCTAACTTCAGGGCAGATACTGATGTTCCCGGTGGAACTGCAACCAATGATGATTACCTCGGAAGCGGCCTTGATCGTGGTCACCTGGCACCAGCGGCAAATATGGCATGGTCAGAGCAGGCGATGAGTGAATCGTTTCTGTATTCCAATATCAGTCCGCAGGATCCCGCGTTTAATCGCGGTATATGGAAACGGCTGGAAGCTCAGGTAACGGAATGGGCCAGGTCCAACGATTCCCTTTATGTGGTTTCGGGTCCGGTTTTTTCTGATGAGATGGATGTAATCGGGCCTGGGCAACTACCGGTGCCTCAACGATTCTTTAAAGTGGTATTGGATTATCGCACGCCGGGACTAAAAGCCATAGGTTTTCTACTGGACAATGAAAAATCTGATGTCCCGCTAATATCAACGGCTATTCCTGTAGACAGCGTAGAAGCGGTTACCGGAATAGATTTCTTTTTTGGCCTCAGGGATGATCAGGAAGCATTGATAGAACGTACCTGTGATGTAAGGACATGGGAGTGGAAAGGCATCCTTGAGATAGATACAGAAGATATTGCGAAGGGTGACAGTCTCATGGTATGCAAAGGAATCACCCGAACGGGAACCGCTTGTAAGATAAAGACACGGAATGTAAATGGTTACTGCCATTTTCACCAGGATCAGTTTTTATTGGCCCCCTTGTCAGGAAATGAAGAACGCCGCGACGTATCAGTACAATGCCTGGCCATTACAGCGGCAGGTACCCGTTGCAAGAACATGACATTCAGCCCCAATGGAAAATGTCATGTGCATGGGGGAGATTAATGCCGCGCAATCATGGTGGTTTTGGCAATGAAAGTTGAATCAAAACAAAAACGATGAAGACCATGAAAATAGTAGCATTGATCAGTATTCCCGCAATCTTTCTTGTGTATGGCCTGGGGCAGGACGGTGGCAATGATGGCAAAAATCCGCACAAATTCAAAGTAACCAAAACGGAGGCCGAGTGGAAGGCCCAGCTTTCAGATGAAGCATTTTTTGTGCTGCGTGAGAAAGGCACGGAGGTGGCATTCTCCGGGAAGCATGAGCATGAAAACAGAAGGGGTGTTTTCCTGTGTGCAGGATGTGGACAGGAGGTTTTTTCTTCTACCCAGAAATTTGATTCTGGAAGCGGATGGCCAAGCTATTATGCGCCATATAAGAAGGAAAATATTCTTGAGATTCCTGATACAAGTTTTGGATGGGATAGGGTAGAGGTGGTTTGCAGTCGCTGCGGAGGACACCTGGGGCATGTGTTTGATGATGGTCCTAAGCCCACAGGTTTGCGTTATTGCATTAACTCAGTAGCCATGGACTTTAAACCGGAAGTGGTGCAAAAAAGCGATGAACAAATGGCAACCTTTGGTGCTGGTTGCTTCTGGTGCGTGGAGGCGATCTTTGAAGAACTCAAAGGTGTGACAAAGGTTGAGTCCGGATACGCCGGAGGTGAGATGCAAAATCCAACGTATCAGCAGGTGAGTTCGGGTTCTACAGGATATGCGGAAGTAGTGAGTATAACCTATCAACCTGACGTGATCTCGTATGATGAATTGCTTGAGGTTTTCTGGAGTACACATGACCCGACAACGTTAAATAAGCAGGGGGCAGACAGAGGAACACAGTATAGATCAGTCGTGTTTTACCACAACGAGATGCAACGGAAACTGGCCATGTCTTACAAACAAAAATTAAACGCGGAAGGTGTTTGGGATAAACCGGTGGTCACAGAGATAAGCCCGGTCAGGAATTATTTTCCCGCGGAGAAGTATCATCAGGATTACTACAGTGAGAATTCGGATAAACCATATTGCTCTGCGGTGATCACACCAAAGCTTGAGAAGTTCAGAAAGGTGTTTATGGAAAAATTGAAACACTGAAGCATCGACCTATTTTTTCAATTGCATGGGATGCGGTTGAGAACGACCATATGAAGAAGGTAGCTTCAATCGGGCAGGTACTTCATCTATGTGTTGGTATTCGAGTCTATGAAGCGCCTTTGTCTCTATGGCGATGAAGCCGAAATCATCAGTCACTTTTCCTGTGATCTTATAGCAACCTGGTCCTTTGAAAGGATACCGCCGTTCTATGTCCGGAAATTGTACCGTGTCGATCCAGTTTCCCTCCCTGTCCAGAAATGTTCCAAAGCTCATGGCATCGTTCTGGCTGGTGGCTGTGCGTTTGACATGTATGAGGTATCCTGTGATCTCAACTGTTTTATCGACATGGAAAGGGAGGTCTTTTGCGGTTAATTTATCTTCCGGTAATGCCTGTGCCAGCTCAAACGGTGAGGTCTGTAGAGGGAATCCCAGAAGCTCAATTTCATCATATACTTCTTCGAGGGGATGATGGAACAACGCAGGGAGCGAATAATCTTTCGCCCTTTCTTCAAAGAGTGTAAGGGAGGGCTGTTTCTTTTTGCGGTAGCCCAGTAAAAGATGAGCATTCCATAGTAATTCTTTCTTTTCCTTTCCCGTAAACCTCAATGCATTTGCACGGATCAGGATGCGGAGCTGCTCGAGGGAAAGGGGTGTTTTGTTGACAAGATCCTGTAAATCTCCGAATGGTCCGTAAGTATTTCTGTTGCGGAGTATCTGATGGATGGTGGCATCATCCAGTCCCTTGATCATGCCAAGACCGAGGTAAAGTGTTTGTTGGTGCAGAATTGCCTCGTGATTGCTGAGGTTGATGCAGGGTGGCACCACCTTTCCCCCCAGCATGCGCATTTCATGGATGTATAGTTCTGGGCGGTAGAAGCCACCCCCATTGTTGATAGTAGCTGTCAGATACTCCAGTGGGTAATGGGCTTTGAGGTAAAGGGCCTGAAAACTCTCCACGGCGTATGAGGCGGAATGCCCTTTGGCAAAGGCATAGTTTGCAAAGCTCTCAATCTGACGCCATATGTCATGAATAACTGCTTCGGCATAACCTTTGGCTCTGCAATTGGAAAAGAACTTTCCCTGAACCTTGTGAAATTCATTCCGCTGTTTGAACTTCCACGACATCCCTCTTCTGAGTATATCAGCCTCTCCAAGGGTTAGTCCGGCAAAATAGTGTGCCACCTTGATCACATCTTCCTGGTAGACCATCACACCGTAAGTCTCTTTGAGCAGGTCATACAGTTCAGGTAATTTTTCCCTGGCGGCTTCCCGGTATTCAGGGTGCCGGTAGCGCAGGATGTATTCCCCCATCATGCCGCTTTTGGATACGCCGGGGCGTATGATGGAACTGGCTGCTACCAGTCTCAGGTAATCGTCTGCCTGCAATTTGGTGAGAAGCATGCGCATGGCAGGAGATTCGATGTAAAAACACCCGATGGCCATGCCCTTTCGCAGGAGTTTGCGTACCTGTTCATCTTCCTTGAACTTGTTTACCTCATGAATGTCTATATGTGTTCCGGTACGTTCGCTTATGAGTGAAACAGCATCCCTGATCTTGCTCAATCCACGTTGGCCCAGGATATCAAACTTCGCATAGCCGAGATCTTCTGCTTCCAGCATGCTGAAGTGTGTTGTGGGAAAGCCCTTTGGTGGGATGAGGGTAGCCGTATAACAGTTGAGGGGATCCTGTGAGATGATGATGCCGCTGGAGTGGACGCTAAGGTGGCGGGGCAGGTTGTGGATAAGCTGACTGTACTGTAGGACCAGGCGTCCCATGTCATCTGCCTGGCCGGGGTTATCTATGGCTTGCAATTTATCGATCTCGGCGGCAGGTAATCCGAATACTTTCCCTATCTCACGAATCACGGATCGATACTGGAAAGTATTGTAAGAACCGAGAAGGGCGGTATGTTTCCAGCCATGCCGGTCAAAGATATAGCGGGTGATGTGCTCCCTGTCTCCGGAACAAAAATCGATGTCAAAGTCGGGTGGGTTGGAGCGGTTGGGGTTGATGAAGCGTTCAAAGTAAAGGTCAAGCTCCAGGGGATCTACATCCGTAATGCCCAATAGGAATGCCACCATGCTGTTCGCACCACTGCCCCGGCCTACATGGTAATATTGCTTGTGGCGGGCAAAGCGGACCAGGTCCCAATTGATGAGAAAGTAGGAGCAGAAGTTGAGTTTGGAGATCACTTCCAATTCTTTCTCCATCCGGGTGATTGCTTCGGGAGATGGCTTTTTGTAACGGTATTTCAGGCCTTCTGCACATTCTTTCCGGAGCAGTGTCATATCTTCTTCCGGTGAAGCAGTAAAATATTGTTTGTTCTTGGGAGATTTGAAATCAAAGGCAACGGAACATTGTTCAAGTAAGCGACCGGTGTTCCGGTATATCTCCGGGAATCCGGAAAGGAGGGTGTCAAGATTTTCTTTCGGAGGCATGGTGTTATCTGAGGAGGCTTCTTCTTCTTTTGACAGGCGACTGAGTAAAATGTTGTTATCTATGGCCCTTAACAGTCGGTGTGTGTTAAATCCGCGCTTGTCAAGGAATGTTACGGAATGCAGTAGAACCAGTTTATGTGGATGGTGTTTCCAGATGGAGAATGGAAGGTGTGGGAGTTCGGAAAGATGCACACCGGCAAATTCATGTTCACCAAGCAAGTCGGGCCGGGTTTGTTTGAGGGGGTATATGGTGAAAGCGTTTTGGAAAACAGGTCCATGATCCGGAAATGGAAGGCTGTTGTGACTGTGATGATCCATGTGCTCGTTGAGTTCCCGGAATCCTTCGTTGTTCCTTGCAATACCGATGTATTGCTGCTTTACGCCATTCCGGAAATCAATTCCGATGACGGGGTGGATATCATGGGAAGGAGCGAGGCGTACGAAATCAATGCATGCCGATGTGCTGTTGATATCGGTGAGTGCGGCACTCCGATAACCTTTTCCTGCCAGGGTTTGCAGTAACTCTACCGTGGAAAGTGTCCCGTATGTGTAGCTGTGAAACGTATGGCAATTAAGCAACATGGGATAAACCTTGAACTTTAAACCTTAAACCTTAAACTTTAAACCTTAAACCTGTAACTATTCTATATCCTTCTATGTGCGGGAATCACCGGAGGTTGTCCGTTGAAGGGGTTGGTCATCATGCCTACGCCGCGTGTGTCCATGGTAGATGCGCGTTTGACGGCATGTTGTCCGAAACGATTCCTCACCTTGTCCATGGCCTGGTAAAGATTGATCATTTCTTCCGTGTCTTCGAACATATTGATCTGGTATCCACCCTCAACAAGGTGACTGAACCGTACGCCCACAAGTCGCGCCAGTACCCGTCGTTCATATAATTGATCGAAGAGGTCAAGGGTTTGTTTGATCAGGATATGGTCGCAGGATGTATAGGGAATACGTGCCTGTTTGCTGCGCGTGTCAAAGTCTGAATAACGTACGGTGACGGTGACACAGGAAGTAAGTTTGTTGCCGTTCCGCAGGTAGTAGGAAAGTTTTTCTGCCATGGTCATCAGGATCTCTTTAAGTTTTCTGATGTCGATGGTGTCGCGTTCGAAAGTGAGGGAGGAAGAGATTGATTTACGCTCCTGGTAAGGTATTACAGGAGAGTGATCAATGCCGTGTGCTTTTTTCCAGATGACGATGCCGTTTTTTCCGAGCAGGCGTTCCACCAGTTCGGGGGGCATCTCCTGCATGGTGCGGATGTGCTCGATGCCCATGCTGCGAAGCAGACGGTAGGTCTGGTCTCCTACCATCGGGATTTTCCGGATGGAAAGCGGTGCCAGGAAGGGTTTTTCATTTCCTTTGACGATCTGGATATGGTTGTTGGGTTTGATCTCATTGGTGCCGACTTTGGCGACGGTCTTGCTGGTGGATAAGCCGAATGAGATCGGAAGGCCTGTCTCCCGGGTGATCCGCTCCCTTAATTCACGTGCCCATTGGTAACACCCGAAGAAACGATCCATGCCGCTGACGTCAATGTAAAATTCATCAATGGATGATTTTTCGTAGAGCGGGGCGCTTTCCTTGATCACCTCGGTGACCATGTCTGAATATTTGCTGTATGTGGAAGCATCTCCCCGGATCACAATGGCATGCGGACAAAGCTGCTGGGCCAGACGCATGGGCATGGCAGAATGAACTCCGTAAGCCCTTGTTTCATAACTACAGGCTGCGACCACGCCCCGGCCACTTGTTCCGCCTACCAATACAGGCTTGCCCACCAACCGGGAATCCATCAGTCGTTCGCATGACACAAAGAAAGTGTCCAGGTCCATGTGTATGATGTGGCGGTCTGTCACGGTTGGTGTGGGTCTGGTGGATCGTACATGCAATATTACGACAAAACATATCATGATGTTTTGTGTTTTCTGGGATAAATTGTATCAAGATTAAGGAGAGGGTACCAGGATGCATGGTTATCGAATAACCATGTCGCCAACTGGTTTGAATGAAAAGGTTTGCCAGGTTTGGTGAGTCGACCGGTAAGGGTAATCTTGCGGCTATTCGGACTGGTGGGATGCACAGTTCTCGCAATAAGTTCGCTTGAGGTCCTCATCTCCCAAAAGTTGAAAAGTGATGCCTTTTTGATGGTTGGGGTCGAAAAGACGGCAAAATCGTTGACGGTCATTGTTAATGGCATTCAGCATGATCGACCGGTATATCTTGTGTTTGGTTCGTGCCGGATGGATAATGGTCAGGTTGAGGTAATAGAACAGGGGCTCATCATCAGCGTCGATGTCTTTGACATGTTCGTGTAATGTGCGCACAGCCCAGTCATATTTAGCATGATGTGCATAGAATTTGGCGAGATTGAAAAGGTCGCTCTGGCTGGGTTTCAGAAAGCGCTGATTGCTGTTTACAAAACCAACGGCCTGGTCTTTTCCTCCATAGTTATTTGCCTTCATCATATAACCACTTTCAATCATGTTGTAATTGATCAGTAACCGTGTTTGTAAAGTTTTGTCGATGCCCCTGGCAGCCAGCCGTGTGATTCTTGTTTTCAATGATCTGGCATCAATAGCATCTTCATTTAACATCCACTTCTTGATCTGGAGGACACAAAGATTGTAGGATACATGCTCGTCCTTTGGTAGCAAAATTTCAAGGGATTCGAATTCGGTAATAGCAGAGTCCAGGTTTTCAGGATGAAGTTCAAACCTGAAAGCGGCATCATTCCTCAGCAGGCCACCATAAGTGGATTCCATGGGGATTTCCACGGATGCAATGAAATTCTCCGGAACTTCTTCGTTTTGTATTTTCTGAAATAGGACAGATTGCAGTGCCAGCGCAGCGTTGATGTTCTTTTCCCTGATGGCTGTTCTTAGATCTTCCCTGAGTTTTTCAGGGGCACTTTCCGTGTATATTGTCTTTTTAAACATCTGAAGGGTTACGATTCCCTTGCGATGATTCTTTAGAATGCCCTCCATGCTGGCGTTAAATGCGGCATCGCTCAGTTTTTGTTTGATCCCGGATTTTGACTGGTCTTTCAGGGATGCAAAGGAGGTGCCTTCTATGTCATTGAAAAACTCCACCCAGTTTTCAGCAGCGTGAATGGTTGTGCTGATCTTGGGCGTTTGGAATGACTGCAGGGAAGCAGCTAAGGTTTCCGCACGCTTGTTCTGTAGTTGAATGTTATGATCCGTGGGGCCTTCTACGGATGAATAGGCTCTTATGTCAATAGATTTAATGATGAAGTCCGTAAGGCGAAGGGAGTCTCTTAGTGGTTGGATGTCCGCAGGTTTGTATTCGTATTTGTCTTTTTCAAAGGGTATAACAAATCGAAATTCTTTTTGATATGTGATGATTTGCTGGCCCTTTGCATCATCTGGTTTGGATGCCAGAAGTGTATCCCGGTACATTCCCATCTTCAGTAATTCCCATTGTAAAAGTGGCAGGTGGTAATACTGGATATATTGACAAAGGAATTTGCCCTGCAGCAATAACAGATTCAGTTCCACATCATCTCCCGCCATCGATTCCGGTAATGAGCCCAAATCCACCCAAACAATACCGTCCTTATCCATTGCCTTCTTCTTTCTGAGTTCAGGGCTATAAACCGGAGGAAGCAGTTCGCCACGGTAAATGGAAGATGGCGCCCAGCTATTCTTTTGACCGCAGGTAAACTGACTCTTCCTGATAATGTCCACTGCCAGACCGGTCTGATCATTGGCAAAAAGTTTGTCAAACCAACGATCTTCGGAGACCATGAGCCAAATGTGATTATCCTTCAGATGCAGACTGAAATTTTCTTCCACTGGCAGATCATTCAGTGTGCTACGTAAGAGGGCACAGTTGATCTCTTTCTCAGGTCCGTTGTCTTGGAGGTCAAAGTCCTTTACTTCCTGGGAAAAAACCTGTAAGGCATTTATCGTTAACAAGAATATTAATGGAATTCTGATCCGGTTCATGTGCCATGTGATTTCGTGAAAGCGAATCTAATCATTTTGCAGTATTGAATGCCGGCCTGTAATTGCATGGAAATCCGTAATATTGAAGCCATGTGGTCATCGTGCATCAATGCAGGTTTTCTTTTTATAGCCGCGGTTAATATACTGGGAGATTCTTTGTATTCAATTGATGTGAGGAATGATCAGTCTATTCAAATTTCTACCATGACAGGACAACAAAAAACAAAGACATATTTGGCATTAGGTGATAGCTATACCATTGGTGAACGTGTGGCTGAAAAGGATCGGTGGCCGGTCATCCTGAAGGAGGAGCTTTCTGCGCAGGGGGTGATGCTGGAAGATCCGCAAATTGTTGCTGTTACCGGCTGGACAACCGATGAACTTATGGCCGGTATAGAAAAGGAAGAGGTGGCGGATACGTTTGACCTGGTTTCATTGCTCATTGGAGTGAATAACCAATATCGTGGAAGGGATGTGGAGGAATATCGAAAGGAATACAATCAACTGCTGGATATGGCTGTACGCTTTGCCGGTGGCAAGTCTTCAAATGTATTTGTGTTGTCTATCCCGGATTGGGGGGCGACACCGTTTGCAAAAGACAGGGATCAACAAGCCATCGCAAGAGAGATAGATATTTATAACCAGGTGAAAAAGGATGAAACGGTGAAAAGGTATATACCATTCATTGATATTACAGGAATATCCAGACAGGCAAAGTCAGATCCTGAATTGATCGCTGATGACGGCCTGCATCCATCCGGTAAAATGTATAAACTTTGGGTGGATGAGATCATGAAACAGATTCCCGATAAACTGGGATTGATAAAATAACGACAAACCAGATCATGAAAGTAACAAAACACAATTGGGACAATGTGCCTGTAGAAGAGGTCACTCCCATGATGCATCGCCAAATCATTGCGGGTGAAAAAGTGATGATTGCGAAAATGAAGTTCAAGGACGGTTTCCGGGTGCCCCTGCATCAACACGAGAATGAGCAGGTCACACATTGCATCTCGGGTACGATGCGGTTCTGGTTCGGAGCGGATAAGTCGGAGGTGGTCGATCTTCACCCGGGAGATACCATTGTGATCCCAGCCAACCTGCCTCATGAAGCACTTATGATTGGTGAAGTGGAGGAAATGGATACCTGGGCTCCGCCAAGAGAGGACTGGTTGAACGGAACGGATGATTATTTGAGGAAATAGATTATGGATTTAGGATTGAATAACAAGGTGGCTTTTGTGGCCGCTTCCAGTCAGGGTTTGGGTAAAAGTGTGGCTTTGGAATTGGCACGTGAAGGAGCATCTGTGGTGCTATGTGGCCGTGACCTGGAGCG
>JAGQZQ010000011.1 GCA_020435415.1 Flavobacteriales bacterium | reverse complement strand
CAGCGCCTACCCATGCCCCGGCTGCAATACCTGGCATAAGACCAATATACCATCCATCTGCATGGGATTGTGTGGTCCCCGTTTTCCCGGCCATATCTCCACGAAGTCCATAGGTGGTGCGAAGCCGGTGTGCCGTTCCTTCTTCCACCACTTTTTGCAGCATAAAGTTCATCGTATTAGCGGTTGCCGTGGAAACGACCCTCTTTGCTTTCTTTCTTTCTTTGGTAAAGTCCTGTATCAAAGTACCGTCTTCTTTGGTCACCGCGAGCAGGAAAGACGATGGTCGATAGAGTCCACCGTTTGCAAAAACCGAATAGGCTTGTACCATCTCCAACAAAGAAACATCTGAAATGCCAAGCGCAAGCGATGGAACCTCTTTCAATTCGGATGAAACGCCCATTTTTCTGGCCAGACTGATCACCGCCGGAATACCCGTCTCCATGAGGAGTTGCACGGAAACCGTATTGACAGAATGAGCCAGTCCACCGTACAATGAATATTTGCCGCCATACTCTTCTTCCGCATTCTCCGGTTGCCAGTCTTCGTACTCCTTATACGTTTTTTGTCTGTTGGAAACATAGTCACAGGGCGCGAATCCTTTTTCCAGGGCAGCGGCATACACCAGGGGCTTAAAGGTTGAGCCTGCCTGTCTCTTGGCCGTAACGTGATCATATTTAAAATACCGATGCCTTATACCACCTACCCATGCAAGTAGCTCCCCATTATTTACATCAGAGGCGATAAAACCGGCCTGAAGAATTTTCTGGTAGTAAGCCAATGAGTCCCATGCCGTCATGGCAAGTAGCGTATCCCCATCCCAGGAGAAGAAGTCGCTGTGAACGGTATCATTAAATGATGCCTTGATCTCAGTTTTTGATTTATCCTGCTTTTTCAATCTCTGATAACGTTGTGATCGCTTCATCGCCATCTCCATAACGTGTGGCTTACCACGCCAGGGTGGGGTCTTACCCCAGTGCTTGTAAAACGTATTTTGGAGTGAACGCATATGTTTTGCAACTGCCTTTTCTGCGTACCGCTGAATATCTGAATGAATGGTGGTATATATCTTCAGACCGTCCGTATAGAGGTTGTAGTTTTCACCATTCGGTTTTTTGTGTTCCTTACACCATTCCAGCATCCAAAGGCGCAGGTACTCGCGAAAGTAAGGGGCAGGACCGTCGCTATGACTGGCAAAGCCATAATTCAAGGTAAGGGGAAGGGATGTGATGGAGTCTGCGCTCTCGCGATCCAGATATCCGTATTTGTTCATTTGACCTAAAACAACATTGCGTCTGAACAAACTGTTTTTTGGATTCACTCTCGGGTTGTACTGTGTGGGTGCCTTCAACAACCCAATCAGAACCGCCGCTTCTTCAACCTGCAATTCCATGGGCTTCTTGTTAAAGAATCGCCGGGCAGCGGCTTCTATACCATAAACATCTTCACCAAAAGGGACCGTGTTCAGATAGAGGACAAGTATCTCATCCTTTGAGTAGGTATCCTCCAGGCGCATGGCTATGATAGCCTCACGAGCTTTGTTCACAGGCATGGACAATTTGCCAAAGGACTTCCGGGGATAGAGATTTTTAGCCAGTTGCTGACTTATCGTACTCCCTCCGCCGGAGCGTTGATCCCCACCTAATAAAGACTTGAACAGCACCCGGAGCATACTTCTTTTATCAACTCCGTGGTGCTCGAAGAATCGTGCATCTTCTGTTGAGACGAGGGCATTGATCACGACATCGGGAATCTCCGACCGTTTTACGTTTGTGCGGTTTTCAACAAAGTAGGTTCCCAGTAACACACTGTCCCTGGAGTAAACTTCCGATCCCACATAATTCCGGATATCAGCTAACTCTTCCGCATCAGGCAACGGACCAAACCGACCATTCAGTAAGGCGGCGATAAAGAGCATGAAGACTAAGGCACCAAGCACAATAAAACCTGCCGTTGCGATAGCCAGCCATTTTACCCTACGGGGCCACGAACGAACGTGAACAACACGCATTACAACCTTCTTCAGAGCTTTTACATTCAACTGTTTCACGGTTAGCGAAGATAGTGCATTCCCTGTTTACGTGCTGAAATCAGACTACCTGCCCATTACAAATATGGCCGGGTTCTTATAAAATTTGGGGAGATGCTTTTTCCATTCCGCAATAGATTGGGAACGGATATACTCATAAGGTCCGGAAATATCCATCGCAATACACAATCTGATCTCAGACTGACAAACGGACAATATGTCTTTCAACATAGCCTCATTCCGGTAAGGGGTTTCCATGAAGATTTGGGTAATCCCAGTTTTAGCGACCTCCATCTGTAACTTCTGTAACGACTTACGTCTGTCATGTGTTTCTCTGGACAAATAGCCGTGGAAGGCAAACTGTTGACCATTCATTCCGGAGGCCATCAAAGCCATCATGATAGAAGAAGGGCCGGGAAGAGGCACCACCCGGATTCCCATTTGTTGCGCCAACTCAACAACAACGGATCCCGGATCAGCTACGCAAGGCAGTCCGGCATCGGAAATGATTCCGGCACATTGCCCGGCGGATAACGATTGCAATGCCTCAATTGCCTGGGAGGTATCGACGCCTCTGTGCATCTCAATAAAAACCGACTGATCTATTTTAGATGCATATCCTGACTTTGCCAACAATCGCCGGGCCGTCTTAATGTGTTCAACAAAGTATAGATGACAAAAGGATATAGCCTCAATAATCCCGGGTGCCATCCAATCATATCGTGGCTGTTCAGAAAGAGAAGAGGGGATAAGAAACAAACAGGGGTCAGCGGAGTGATTCAATGATTTTTTCACAGGCATCATCAAGGAGGTTAAAGACATGTTTAAATCCATCGTCCCCACCATAATAAGGGTCCGGAACTGACATATCTTCTCCGGGATATGATTTATTAAGGATCATGGCAACCTTCCTTTTCTGGGAGTCATCGGTTGCCTGAAGCAGAACGTCCCGATAGTTTTGAGCATCCATCACAAAAATATGATCGAAACGATCAAAATCAGATGTGGAGAATGGCCTAGCACGTAGCCCAGAGATATCCACCCCATTTAGTCGTGCCACCTGAACGGCTCTTTGGTCAGGATGTTCACCTTCATGCCATCCGGAAGTTCCGGCAGAATCCACCAGAACATCAAGATTCACCGAAGCTACTTTATGTTTCAGAATACCTTCTGCCAATGGCGACCGGCAAATATTTCCGAGACACACCATTAAAATCCTTGTACTCGACATGGTGCAAAAGTAAGGATTACCTTTAAGTGAAGATTATTCTCCCAGAAAGTTCCTCAGTATGCGGCTCCGACTTTTTTCCCTAAGTCGTTTCAGCGCCCGTTCCTTGATCTGACGAATTCGTTCACGCGTCAATTCAAGCCGGTTACCTATCTCCTCAAGGGTAAGGCCATGGTTCAATCCGATTCCGAAGAATAACTTGATCACTTCTTTCTCTGTAGGAGAAAGCGTGCTCAAAGCCCGATCTATCTCACTGTTCAGCGATTCACTCATCAGATGATCATCAGCGTAAGGCGCATCTTTGTTTTCCAGCAAACTGGCCAATGTGCTGTTCTCCTCGTCATTAATCGGGGCATCGATGGATGAATGATTCTGCGCTGCCCTTAGCGTCTCCTCCACCTTACTTCCCTCGATCTCAAGACGCTCAGCCAGTTCGAAGCTGGTAGGTTCCCGCTCGAATTCCTGCTCCAGGTTAGAAAACTCTTTATTGATCCTGTTTAACGAGCCGATCTGGTTTAAAGGCAACCGTATGATTCGTGATTGTTCGGCCAATGCCTGAAGAATGGATTGTCTGATCCACCACACTGCGTAGGAAATAAACTTGAAGCCTTTTGTCTCATCAAAGCGTTCGGCTGCTTTTACCAACCCGATGTTGCCTTGATTGATCAGATCGGCCAGGGTCATTCCCATATGCTGATACTGTTTCGCCACGGAAACCACAAAGCGAAGGTTGGCCTGAACAAGATGTTCCAGTGCCACATGATCGCCCTGCCTGATTCGTTTGGCGAGATCGGTTTCTTCCTCGGAAGTGATCAGGTTATACTTGCTAATATCCTGCAAGTAACGATCAACCGACGTACTACTTCGATCGGTGATCTGTTTGGTGATTTTTAACTGTCTCATAATTTTTGACTCTCCTCAAATTATATTGCAATAACCATACCATATACAAAACATATTTGTACAAGTTTTATTGTTATCTTTGAAACAAGGGCATCGGAATGATAACACATGACATGCCCAACATGTTGTACCGCATCAACAACAGCACTATGGATAGCGTAAATCTTGATCACGTCAGATCACATTTGAAGCAGTTTCAGATTAACAGGATTAAAGAGGTACTTGACCAAAAAGGCGTAAGTCAGGCCTGGGTTGCCAGGCGCATGAGCAAAACCTGCAACACCCTGAATGGATGGTGTGCCAATAAATGCCAGCCTCATTTGGTGGACCTGTTCATACTGGCTGCCTTACTGGACTGCCATATCAGGGACCTGATCTCCGAAGACGATCCGAGACAGGTCATTAAGGCAGGTCAAATTGGCAATGCCTGACCAAAGCATACTTAATTTCACTTCAATTTTTAATTAATTTTGGCAGCCAATCCGTATCAAGCTATACGGTTAGCACAAAGTATTCGGGGTGTAGCGCAGTTGGTAGCGCACCACGTTCGGGACGTGGGGGTCGCTGGTTCGAGTCCAGTCACCCCGACAATATGAGTTGGTGAGACGAATTCCGTGTTGTCGCACAGTTGGGGTCATAAAATTAACCCTTCAAATATCTGACTAAACAGCTAACAACAAGTGATTTAACATTTTAATAAGGTTAATATTTCACCCAATTAGATGTTAAGCTTGTTTGTCTACATTCCCATAGATTGCTCATATTAGTATCGAGCCATCATCATTAATTATCCTTAGTATTATTTTTTCATCATGTTATTTTGCCTGAAACGCCTATCCGATAAGGCATTTCAAGGCATTAAATGACGCACCCTAACAATTAAAGACGATGGTAGCAGTTCGACAATTAAGACAGGCAGGGCTTTTATTGCTTTTCAGTATTCTGTTTCACTCAACTTATGCACAGCAGGAAACAGAAATTAAGATGGGAAGCATAGGGGAATTCACCAGCACCTATTCCACCGCTGGCAAGAAAAATACTGTAAGTTCGATTCAGATAGGTGAAAAGGCGTATACGTTAAAGATTAACTTCGACAGCAACGCACCAAACAAATACCGCGTTGTAGGAGAGATTCTGGAAGGAAATAAATCAGGAACATTTTTTTATGCGGGTACCAATGCAAAACTGGAAGGGCATATCATTTTTTATGATGCACGGGAAGCATATAAAATATACAGCAGTGAAATAGGTGAGGTCTTTATAAAGAAGGCTAACATCCGCGACTTCATGTGCATTGACGCACCTTATGTCGAGCCGACTCCTGAGGAATTAGCAGCTGCAGCCATAAAATATAAAGGCTCACCGGTATCTGCCGTACAACCAAAGTATAGCAGTAACCCCGGCGCAAGAGGCGTGATCTATCTTGACTTTGATGGTGAATCCATTGGCTCAGGAGGACAGTTCGCCAACGGGCAGGCCTGGAATGCTCAATCTCTTGGCATATCTGATGCCCAGATCAAAGAAATCTGGACGCTTATCGCTGAAGACTACAGACCATTCAATATTAATGTCACCACAGACAGGGCAGTATATGACGCAGCTAACCGCTACAGACGAATCATGTGCGTGTGGACATCTACACAACCTGCCGGTTCAGGAGGTGGCGGCACATGTTTTTACAATGCCTTCAATGATGGTGATAACAATACACCTGCACTTGCATTCCTTACCGGACAAAAGTCTGGCGCCGAAGTAGGTTCACACGAATGTGGACACTCATTTAACCTGCGTCATGATGGCGGCGGCGGTGATGGCTAATATTGGGAAGGTCACGGCAGCTACTCTGTTATTATGGGCAACGGTTACTACAATGCCATCGTTCATTTCAGTAAAGGTGAATACAGCGGCGCCAACAATTTTGAAAATGACCTGGGCATCGTCACCAACAGTCAGAATGATGTCGGATACCGTACGGATGACCATGGCAATGCAACTTCAAGTGCAACACTTATCGACGAGGCCACCGGAACCATAGACCCCACAAAATACAACGGCATCATCGAACAACCCACCGATAAAGACTATTTTGAGTTCACCACAGCAGGTGGTAATGTCAACATCAGTTTCCAAAGTGGAATGACCGGCGTGCACTACAGTGCTCCCAACCTTGACATTCAGGCCAGACTATTGGATGAGAACGGCACGGAAGTGACCAAATCAGACCCAAGTGGTCTCAATGCCAGCATATCGACCTCCGTCCAGGCTGGAACCTATTACATCGAAATTGATGGCGTAGGAGCAGGGAGCCCCAGCACAAATGGATATTCCGATTATGGTTCGCTGGGTTACTATGAAATGTCCGGATCTTTCCCTCCTGGAAACAACAACAATCCGCCGGAAATTCTTTCCGTAACCTCCACACCGGATTGCAACACCGTTACGTTTGAAGCGAATGTAAAGAATACGGTGGATAATGTGTTATGGGAATTTGGTGATGGTGGCACTTCCACAAACGCTACCGCAATTCATACCTATACACAGTCAGGACAGTATACCGTTAAGCTCACCGTGACCAATCAGAACGGATCGGATACTTCAACTGAGACCATTACAGTAACTGTTCTGGCCCCACCAACGGTTGCCGACGATTGTGGCTCAGGAAGCCTCGTCCTGACAGCATCAGGTGGCTCGGGAACCTTTAACTGGTACGACGCTGCAACAGGAGGAAGTCTTTTGCATACCGGAAACACATACTCGCCAACCATTACCGGCCCTACCACTTATTATGTGGAAGAATCATCGGCAGGCGCTGTTGTCTCCGGCGGACCATTAAACCCAGCTGCCGTTGGTACCGGTGGCTATTTCCCGGACAATGACATCCGTGGTATTTTCTTTGACGCAACCAAGGATGTTGTAATCAAATCGGTATATGTGGATGCCAACGGAGCCGGAACCCGCACCTTTGAATTACTGGATGGAGATGGAGGAAATGTACTGCAGACAAAAGATGTCAATCTGACCAATGGCACCCAAAGGGTAACATTAGACTTTCCGGTAGCAGCCGGAACCGGATACTATATGAAGATAACCGGCACTTTGGTTGACCTGTACCGGAACACTGCAGGTGCAAGCTACCCATATGACATAGGTGGTCTGATCTCTCTGACCGGAAACAACTATACCGATCAGGGTTATTACTATTTCTTTTACGATTGGGAAGTTCAGGAACCGGGTTGTACCGGCCCAAGGACCAAAGTAGATGTAGATACATGCAACACTGTTGGCGTCACAAACCTGGTAAGAGAAGGGGAATTCCTGATCTATCCGAATCCTGCAAACAATGTCCTTTACTTTGAGAACAAGAATCAAAGCGCCAAACACGTCACCCTGAAAGTATATTCAACAGGAACAGGCCAGTTGATCAAAACGTTTTCTATTGATAACGCAAAAGGTTCAATCGACCTGAGCCAATTGAGCAAGGGCGTGTATTCTTTACAGATCGATTTTGACAATCAGTATATCTCCACCCAAAAACTGGTGGTACTGCACTGAAACAAATAATACCTGGTGAATCCGGAGGGATTTGCCATAACCGGGCACATCAAAAACGCCGGAGAATCTTCACACGAAGAGACTCCGGCGTTTTTATTATAAAGCAAGAAGCGGTTAATTAACAAATCCCAGTGCAACGATCCATTTTGTTTGTCGTCTCCTAGACAACCCATTCACCAAAACGAAACATTAACAGCGGTTAACAAAATTTCACACCACCCTGATCTAACTTTGCCGATATATAAAAACCATCATCCATGAAAGCCATTTTCGCTGTATTTTTTTCTCCCCTGATGTCGCTGGCCTCCAATTATGAAGAAGCGGGAAAAGGAACAATCACAGGAAAAGTAGAGGACGCACAAAGTCATCAACCGATTGAATTTGCTACGGTGTCCCTTCACCAGAAATCCGATTCAACATTGGTTACCGGAACGGTAACCGATAGCAAAGGAGAATATAGTTTATCTAAGGTAACCGAAGGATCCTATTTTCTGAGGGTTGGCTTTATAGGTTACGACCAACAGGACATACCATCGATCAAGCCAGGCCCCGGAGCCTGGCAGGTGAGCGTCCCTGTTATCTCACTAAAAACCAGCAGCACGGATCTGCAGGAAGTGGAAGTATCCGCGCAAAGGTCCCTGGTTGAAAACAAAATCGACAAAAAAGTATTCAATGCCGAACAAAGCATGGCCAGCCAGGGCGGTACCGGTCTGGACCTCATGAAGGAAGTTCCATCAGTAGATGTGGATGCCGATGAAAACATCTCCTTACGAGGAGACAACAATGTAAGAATTCTTGTTGACGGAAGGCCCATCACCATTCCTGCTTCCCAATTTCTAAAACAACTTCCGGCCAATGCCATCGAACGGGTGGAAATTGTTACCAATCCATCCGCCAAGTATGACCCTGAAGGCATGTCCGGCATTCTGAATGTTATTCTGAAAAAGAAAGGTTCATCAGGGATGAATGGAAATGTAAGCCTGAATGCAGGATATGGTAAAAAATACAAGGTGGGTAGTGGATTCGGCATCAACTATCGAAAAGATAAATTCAACTACTCCTTAAACTACAACTACTCGCGGGGCAAGGCCTGGTATGGCGGAAATATCCTGAGGAGTTTTGTTCTGGAAGATACCCTTTACAGACAAGAAAGTTACGATCAGGGCGGCCATGCCTGGAACAACCACTGGGTTCAGGGCGGCATAGATTTCTTCGCCAACGACTTCAACACCCTTTACATTTCCGCCAATACACAACTCAGTGACCAAAGTGGAAATCGTGACTTCAACAACCAATTTTATGAAGGTGGACAACCGTCTTTCTCATCAAACCGGTTGGCAGACAACAGCACCATGGGCAACAACTACAAGATCAATACCGGGTGGCAAAAGAAGTTTAAGAAAGAAGGAGAAACGTTTGACCTGGACATTGACTTCAGCCAAAGTGACAACCCAACCAAAGAGTACAACCGTGAGATATTTACTCCGGAAGACGTCAACAGCTCGCTGGAAGACCTCTACCAACGGGTGAACAATTACAAAAACAACAGCCTGCTTTACATCCGGAATGATTTTGTTTACCCACTCACTGATTCTGTAAAACTGGAAACCGGTATACACTACACAGGAACAAATGTGGACCAGACATTCTACTCCGAGACCCACGTGGGAAATTCAACAGAATATACAGCTGATTCAGGCTTAAACAACCAGTTTACCTACCTGCAGCAGGTTTACGCAGCATACGGAATTATTGGTATTCAAAGAAAGAAGTTGGGATACCAGGTGGGACTTCGCGCAGAAAAGACCATTCTTGATGCACATCTCATCACCACCGATGATGTTTTCAGTCTTGACTACACCTCATTGTTCCCGTCAGCTCATGTATCATACAAGATCAAGGAAATGAACGAACTCACACTGAGCTACAGCCGCCGCATCAACAGGCCTGAGGTACATGAGGTCAATCCATTCCCGAGTTCGTCCGATCCCTACACCACCATGCTTGGAAATCCATTTCTAAAGCCTGAGTTTATTCATGTGACCGAACTCAATTACCTCAGATTCTGGGACAAATTCAACATAAATGCCACAGCCTACTACCGCTTCATCAACGACATGAAACGACGGGTGTTAAGCTTATCCGATGAAGGAGTCTCCGTTGTGAGCTTTGACAACCTGGCCCATGGTCAGCTATATGGCGGTGAACTTATCCTGACCTACTCTCCCAAAAAATGGATGAGAAATACCCTGACCTTAAACAGATGGCAGAACCAGTTGGAAGACCCGGCTTTGACTGACAACCTGGAAACGACCAACAGGGGATGGAGTGCACAATTGTCTTCCAACATGACCCTGCCAAAAGGCTGGATGGCACAGGTCAACGGAAACTACCGCAGCCGTATGGTTGTTATACAAGGCATTCTTCTTCCCAGATACACGGTGGATCTTTCGGTTCGCAAATCCATCTTAAAGAAAAAAGGCACCTTGTCCTTCAGGGTGAGCGATATTTTCAAAACAGGACTGTTCGCCTTTGAATCAAAAAACCTCACCAACTATGATTTCTCGGTAGATCGTCGCTGGGAATCCAGACAAGCCTGGCTTTCCTTCTCTTACAATTTCGGAAAGACGAATGCAAAGGGAAGAAGAAAATCAAGAGTCAAGGATGCCAGTGATGATTTCTCTGCACCTGACATGAACTAAGCGAACATTAACATATAACATCAAAATATTATCTTTCCTCTGAATCTATGCACGCCATGTTCAGAGGAAAGTTTTTTTTTGTACTCGTTTCATTTTTATTCCTAACCTGTTTTTCTGCCCATGCGCAAAATGGAGCGGAAACATTCCCGCGCACCTGGAGAGCTGAGCTTCCCATCACCTATGTTAAAACCTCCTTGTCATCTCCCGCCGGGCTCCATCATTACATATCCAGTCACGGAGAAGGACACGGCCTGAAATGGGGTCTGGGCATGGCGCGATATCTCAGTCCGGAAGTTATCCTGCGTTGTTCTTTTCAAAGATGGCACACACGATTCAATGCCTTCACACTGGACACCATAAGCCCCACATCCTTTTTGGAAAATCAGGAATATGGTCTCCTTACATTTACCGGATTAGCACTCAGAATTCAGGTAGAACGATCATACTATCATTTCGGGATAGGACTCGATGCCTCGTTCGGTTATGCCTACAAGGCAGATCTGGTAATCACCAATCCTGCAAACGGTGAGATCAAAAGGGCGTTTGGCAGCAATTCCTCTGTTGCCACCGATGAATTCTCACAACAGATCAACATTGTATTCTCAACCGGTTTTCGGTTCCAACTTTCTGAACAGGTTCAATTGATGCCCCTTTTTGAGTTCTCCTCACCACTCACACCATTATTCCATTCAAACATATATTCTTCGGAGCCGATTGTTCAGGAACGACGTGAAATGAATGTGCACGCCTTCCTTCTTCAATTCGGCGCTATGATCACCTACCAATGGGAGTCTGCACCTTAACATCTGTTAACACTTTTTGGACTTTTCTGTCGCTTTCGCTTGCTAATTTTATCTCGTAATAAATCAGGAGTGTTATGCAACGTAATTCAATCATTAAATATGTAGTGCTGCCCATCGTGGTTCTGACTTTATCGGTAGCCGGATGGTATACGATAGCACAATCCATCACCACCGACGACGGAGGTGACAGAAAAGTAAAAATCACCATCACCACTACAGAAAACGGTAAAACCCACGAGACTGTGAAGGAGGTCACCCTGAAAGAAGGGGAGCATGCTGAAGATGTCCTCAAAGAAATGGGCATATTTGATGACCTGAAGATGAAGGATGGCAAAGGTTTCATGGACATACGTATCAGGTCCCAGGACGAAGACGACTGGAGCGAAGACCATGATTTCCAGTTTTGCTTCCCCAAAGGAATGGGGCGCTGGATCGGTTGCCATGACAGTCTGGCCGCCTCCAGAGCCTATCTGGGCGCCATGTTACAGGGAGAGAGCGGCAAGGAAGGAGTTGAGCTAAGTCATATTATAGAAGGATCACCGGCCGATAAAGCAGGCCTGAAAGATGGCGATATTCTGTTATCCATTGATAAGGGCCCCGTAAACACACCGGCGGAAGTCATGGAAATGATCGGAAGTAAAAAACCGGAAACCTCAGTTCAATTACAGCTGAAACGAAATGGTGAATTACTTGAGAAGACCGTACAACTTGGTAAAGCTGAGAATTCATTCAACTTTTCCTTTCCACACCTGGAAGCCATGGGGAAACACCTCGAATCTGTCGACTGGGATGCCTTTGAAAAAAACATGGAAGAAAAGATCAATACCATGGACTGGGATAGCTTCGGCCACCAGATGGAGGCGTTCTTCAATGGCAAAGACTGGGAAGAGTTCGGTCATATGCTCGAAAAGAACATGCAAGGACTGGGAACAACCCTGGAATACCATCTTGATGAAGATCTACCTTTCCTTGGTGTTTCCGGAAGCCCGTTTCCTGAAGATGGTCAGAAAGGCTTGCGAATCCAACACGTATCGGAAGGGTCACCTGCAGACAACATGGGACTTAAAACCGGCGATGTCATCACAAAAGTAAATGGCACAACCATACAGGATATAGGAGACCTGCTTGAGTTATTCAAGCCCATGAAAGCAGGCGATAAAGTAAACATCACCTATAACCGGGACGGAAAACAGAAGAGTGCCCAGGGGAGCCTGGCAAAAAGGGAAAGCCTTAAAAAACGAATGGGCAACATGCGTTGGAATTTCGATTCCGATGAAATGAAAGAACATCATCAAAATCAGGGCACCCGCATTACCATCCGAATTGAAGATGTTTCAAAGGCAGATGAAGATAAACTTGAAGGTGTCCTCGATCTTGGTGAGAAAAGTGAACTTAAACTGGAATCCGTTGCCCTGAACCCAAATCCGGCAAACGGAAGATTTGAGCTCCGGTTCGCATTGGCCAAATCCGGCACAACCACCGTTCGTGTTTTTGACGCCAACGGACGGAGGGTTTATGATGAAACCCTGAATAACTTCAAAGGAGATTATTCACAGGTCATCGACATCAGTGGTGAACCCAACGGATTTTATTTCCTGTCAATTGAGCAGAACGGCAAAGCATTTACCAAAAAGATCGTGAAGCAGTAAGCCTCAGATCCGCATCAAAAAAGGCAGACTCCCGGGTCTGCCTTTTTTATTTTCCCGCCTTGATGAATTTTGTAATTTAGCGTTCATAAAACGGAGGCGAGGACCGCAAGTCTGCGGATCTTTTCCACAAACGACAGATCATGCAACTTGAACAATGGATAGACATCCATGGCCTTAGCCGTTGGACCAAAAAAGCAACCGCACCTTCCATATCGGTGACCCTACTGGATACAGGTATTGATGCCCACCACCCCGACATTGAAGCGTCCGTTGGTGACATCAAAAATTTCTATGATCCCGGCGAACCTGCAGAGGACCTGGACGGGCATGGTACTTTTTGTGCTGGTGTTATTGCCGGCAGCGGAATCCTGCAATGCAAGGGTGTTTCTCCGGAAATCAAAGTGCATATCGGCAAGATTACCCAACTTTCAACATTTGAGCCTCTCCCCGAACTACTGACAACAGCTCTGTCCTGGGCAGCAGAACGCTCTGACGTAATTTGTCTGCCTTTCGGCTCCCGGCTGGAAGATGAAGACATCCGGCTTCTTACCCAAAAAATTGCCCAAAAGGGCGTCATCATCGTATCATCTCTGGGAAGAACAGACGAATGGCATCCGGATGGTTGCTTCCCTGCCCTTTACCCGGAGGTGATTGCGGTAGGCACCGTTGATGATCAGAATGTGATCACTTCTGATTCAGTATTGAGTCCCGCCATCGACATTTGTGTTCCGTCCATAGAAATGAAAGGCTGTCTCCCGGAGAAAAAGGGCAGGGTAGGGGTTCGTTCCGGTCCTGGAATTGGAAGTGCTATGATTGCAGGTCTTGCAGTCATGTACAAATCCGCGTATCCGGAAGGCAATTACAAAGGCTTCCGTCAATACCTGAAGAGCCAGAGTGAAAAGTATACGCTGAACCGTTTTACTTATAGCTGCTTCAAACACGACCGGCTTGACTCCTTCGCTGTGAGTGCCTGATCCCGCCGGTTTCATTGCAGCTTTGAAATAATAATCGGAACTTGCGGCATGGCTCGCACCATCCGATATCAGCAACCTTCCGCTTTTTGGGCAAAGACATTTCCATTCAAAGTCCAAAAGGTCTCCCTCGATACCGGATTTACATGCCCAAACCGGGATGGAACCAAGGGCTATGGCGGTTGCACCTATTGCAACAATGATTCCTTCAATCCATCTTATTGCGGACCTGACAAATCGATAAGCACACAGCTGCACGAGGGCATTGCATTTTTTGCAAGGAAGTACAGCAAGATGAAATACCTGGCCTATTTCCAGGCGTATACCAATTCATATTCCGATGATGAAACGGTGATCAATTACTACCAGCAGGCCATCGACCACCCTGATATCGTGGGCCTGGTCGTAGGCACACGTCCTGACTGTGTATCAGATCGCGTTCTGGATTTTCTTGAGGAAAGTGCCAGGCATCGTTTCACCTCCCTTGAATTTGGTGTAGAAAGCACGCTGGACCGAACGTTGGAAATCATCAACCGCTGTCACACTTTTGATGAAACACGCCAGGCATATGCACGCGCCGCAAACCGGGGTATACATCTGGGTGCGCATATGATCCTGGGGTTGCCTGGAGAAAGTATTGAAGATCTTATCGCTCATGCCGACAGACTGAATGAACTCCCCATCCAAAGCGTCAAGCTACATCATCTGCAGATCATCAGGCGAACCATTATGGCCAAGCAATTTGCGGACAATCCTGACTTCATTATTCACTTCACGCCTGAGTCCTATGCAGACATGGTCGTTTCCTTTCTGGAAAGACTGAGACCCGACATCATCGTAGAGCGTTTTATCGCTCAGGCACCACCGGACCTGCTCATTGCGCCGCAGTGGGGAGGTGTCCGGAACTACGAAATGGTATCCATCATTGAAAAGAAGCTGGAGGAACGCGACACGTGCCAAGGGCGCCTGCATCAAAACATTCTTCAAACTTCATAGTCGCCCGATGAACAAACCGCAACAATTCCTGATGTTCTTTTTTCTTATTACGATCGTGACTAATTCCGCGGCACAATCAACGCCACCATGCGTTTGCTGCACGGAAGCGCATTCACAGTTCGATTTCTGGGTAGGAGAGTGGAATGTATACAATCCACAGGGACAACTGGTGGGAACAAACCGCATAGAGGTAGTCCAGGACAGCTGTGTCAGGGTTGAACATTGGGTCAGCGCCAAAGGTACTTTCACCGGAACCAGCTACAATTTTTATGATACGGAAACGAAAAGGTGGCGCCAAACCTGGGTGGACAACCAGGGTGGAAATCTGCTCCTGTCAGGTGAATGGAAAGACGGAAGTATGACGCTGGACGACAAGGAAGCAACCGGCAATGAAGAAAACTACAACCGCATCACCTGGACACCCAATTCCGATGGCAGCGTGCGCCAGCACTGGCAAAAGACCGAAGATGGTGGAGTTACCTGGACCACGGTCTTCGATGGATTGTACAAGAAAATGTAAGACTGACTCACCAGGATCATTCAACCGCTTAGGCATTCTCCTTTTTTGAAAAAACGTACCGGTTGATATTCCACATAAGAAACACACAAATGATCATTGTGCCAATCACAACCAGCCCTACAACATTGTAATTCATTATCCGGCCTGCATCCGCCTGATAAACGATCATTCCGGATATGATCGAAGCAATACCACCGGATATTTGTTGTACCGAAGAATTCACCGCCATGAAGCCTCCGCGACTGGCCGGTTCAGGAACTGCGGTTAACAAAGCTGAAGCTGAAATAATCCTTGCCGTGATGCCCATGAACAGAATAGCATTCACCAACATCACCCAGCGCAATGGTGTTACGGGTAGGTTGGTATAAATGCCGACCAATATCATGGTAAGCACAGAACCCACCACAAACACCTTGAACTTACCTGCACGGTCACTCAACCGGCCAATCAATGGACCCGCAATCATGGATGCGATACCCGTTACAGTGTATAGCCAAAACAAATCCTTATCCTCAATATGAACATTTTTTACAAGGAAAGGGGTGCTGAATGGCATCAACATATATCCTCCCACTGCAAGCAATGTGGTGGTGAGGAATGCCCTGAGATGTGCACGGACCTTGATGATGGATAGAATATTCGCCAATCCGGTTTTCCTGTCCCTGAGTTTCAAATGTGCATCCACGGGTTTCATCCGAACAAACACCAGAACCCACACCGGTACGGCTAACCCGGCAATCATCAGAAACGGCATATGCCAATTAAACCTTCGTGCCAATTCCAGACCAATGGGTAAACCAAACACCTGGCTTGCAGCAAAGGCCATCTGAACGAAACCCATGACCCTGCCACGCACCCGCAATTCAAATAAATCCGTAATGATCGCGAAAGAAATAGAAGCCAGTACACCTCCAAAAATGCCGGTTACAATCCTGGCCAGCAACAGGTAAATGTAGGATGTTGCAATCCCGCAGAAGAGTGTACCCACAATAAATCCCACATAAAAGAAAAGGAGCATCTTCTTCCTGTCAAATTTATCCGCAAAACCGGCAGATAAGAATCCGGACACCCCTGCACTCAAAGCATATGCAGACACAACCCAGGCAAACTGGGTTGCGGTAATATTCATTTCTTCAAGAAGAATATAACCCAAAGGCGCCAGGACCATAAAATCCAACACAACGGTGAATTGAAGAAAAGCCAGGATAGCTATAACAAAAACTTCATACCTGGAGAATACGGCTGAGGACTTATCTGAATTCCGCACTGACTAACACATTAAGTAAAAACACCGACAGCCTCAACACCAGCCATTTACATGCAAATCCATGCTACAACCTGCTTTCAGCGTTATCGATAAATTTTTCACACAAAGATCATCAAATATCTGCTTGGTAAACCCAATTGAGAAATTATCTTTATGGTCGTAACCATCATCACCATACCTCCACTTCTTTCAAAATCCTCCGGTTTTTTTAGAATCAAACGCTGTGGACTTCCATGGCATAACATTTCACTAAAATCGGTAAGCGATGAGAAAAAAACGACTCTTACTAATTCTACCGGCCATGCTGGCCATTGGCCTGGTGCATGCCCAGACCGGCAACACGCAGCTGGGTGACGGCGCCGGCGTCAATATTACATCCGGCGACTACGACACCTTTATCGGGGATAGCGCCGGATATTCCGTCACATCTGGCTCTTACAATACCCACGTGGGCTTCGGGGCCGGATACAGCAACACCAGTGGTTCTGACAACAGTACACTTGGATACAGAGCTGGGTTCAGCAACACAACAGGCACAGACAATGTATATATTGGAAAATTCGCGGGATATGCCGCTACCGGAACAGATAATACATTCGTAGGGAGTGAAGCGGGATACAGGGTCACAACCGGTGCCGACAACACATTCATCTGAGAAACCTCAGGTTATTATAATACCTCGGGCGGTGACAATGTATTCATCGGAGAAGATGCCGGGTACAACAACACAACCGCCAATGACAATACTTTTGTGGGAAACCAGGCCGGTCGCAGCAATACTACCGGTTACAGAAATGCTTTCTTCGGAAATGAAGCGGGCTGGGATAACACCACAGGTCACCACAACACATGCATTGGTGACTCCGCCGGCATCGATAACAGTGTCGGCATCGGAAACACGATGGTAGGCGCCGCATCCGGAGCCGCCACAGAATATGCCAGTTACAATACATTCATCGGTTCCTACGCCGGGTGGGATAACAACCGCACCAATTCCAATTCCAACGCAAATAGAAATACCTACGTGGGTTTTTACGCGGGATATGCCAACAGGGAGGGAGAAGACAACGTTGGTATGGGCGCCTTTGCTGATTTTCTGAACAACACACGCTCACGTAACACTTTCATCGGAGCCTATTCGGAAATCAATGGCAACGACTGTATTTTGCTTGGCTATAGCACATACGTAAATGCAAACTATGGCATCGCCATCGGAAGCACCACGGACGTCAGAGGAACCAATGCCATTGGCATCGGCTACTCGGGATACATCAAACCAAATGGCGATTACTCCATCGCAATAGGCGATAACATCGACGTAGGATCTCCGCACTGTATTGCCATTGGTGATGGTAGTCTGATACCGGATACGATCAGCTATGCCGCAGCGTTCGGCGCCAATGCCGTAGTTGCACAGTCCAACTCCTTTGTGATTGGAGATACGTCATCCGCAAGAAGAATGAGCGTGGGAATCGGTACACTTTCTCCGAATCTCAATGCATCCCTGGACCTCGCCGAATCCAACAAAGGTTTCATGCTTTCACGCATGACCACCTCACAACGTACCACGTTCGGAAGCGGCCTTTCTTCCACAGAACAAGGTATGATCGTTTATGACAAAGATGATAACACGATCTATGGATGGGAAGGCAGCAAGTGGATCGCAGGTGGGCAACAAAATCTGACCCTTAGCAATGATACGCTTGTATTATCTGTCAGCGGTGACTCACTGGACCTCACACCTTACCTCGACAATACGGATGATCAGAGTTTATCGCTTTCCGGAACAAACCTATCCATCGAAGACGGCAACACTGTAGACCTCTCTGCATTACAGGATGGAACAGGTACCGACGATCAGGACCTGTCATTGAGCGGTACCACGCTCTCCATTGAAGATGGGAATTCCGTTGACCTTTCTCCACTACAGGACGGAACAGGCACCGATGATCAAAACCTCACCGGTGCGTCACTCTCCGGAACAACGCTCCAGATCGACATCGAAGGTGGCACGTCTGCTTCAGTTGACCTGGCTGGCTTACAAGATGGAACCGGCACTGACGACCAGGATCTTTCTTTGAGTGGCACTACACTGTCTATTGAAGATGGAAACTCTGTTGATCTTTCTTCTCTGCAAGATGGAACAGGCACCGATGATCAAAACCTGACATTGTCGTCCAATATGCTGAGCATTGAAGATGGCAACACCATTGATCTTTCGGGCTACCTGGATAACACCGACAACCAGAACCTGACCTTATCCGGTAATAACCTATCCATCGACAATGGTAACACCGTTGACCTTTCGACCCTGGCAGACGGTACCGGTTCAGACGACCAGACCATCTCACTAAGCGGCACCAGTCTCTCCATTGAAGATGGAAACAGCGTAGATCTTTCGGTATTGCAGGATGGAACGGGAACGGACGACCAGACCCTTATTTTGTCAGGCACCAGCCTCACGATTGAAGGTGGAAATACCATTGACGTATCCTCCCTTCAGGATGGCACAGGCACCGATGATCAGAATTTAACGGGAGCTTCATTAAGTGGCACCACCCTTCAAATTGATATCGAAGGCGGATCATCCGCTTCCGTCGACCTGGCTTCGCTGCTTACGGATCTTTACCAAAAGATCAGTGATCTTGAAGACCGGATCGATACGCTGGAAGCACGCGTTACCGATTGCTGCGGACCAACGGCCATCGACCCGATCGACAACGGGAATATCAATAGCGACGGCGGAAACATGATGCAGAATCTGCCAAACCCATGGTCCAAATCCACTCAGATCACTTACTACCTGAAACAGGATGTCAAGGATGCTTACCTCGAGATTTATGCCACCAACGGTTCTCTTGTGAAGCGAATTGCAGTGACCTCACGCGGACATGGTTCCGTGACCCTGGACGAGAAATCATTCGCACCGGGAACATATTACTACACCATGTTCATTGATGGAAAACAAATAGACACCAAGAAGATGGTACTTACCAGGTAACATCATCAAGGTCTTTCCAAAAGAAGCCCGCAGCATATTGTTGCGGGCTTCTTTTTTTAGCGGTGTAAGGTTATCCGGGAGTGCCCGAAAGCGTGGCACGCATTTCCAGAAGGGAACTTTCCTGCGGCATAAGTTGAAGGGCCCTGTCAATATCGGAGAGTGCATCCTTCCTTCTTCCCTTGCGCATGTACAACTTCGCCCGGTCGTGGTATGCCGGGAAATAATCAGGGTACAGTTCAAGTGTTTTGGTCAGATCCTGCAAGGCCTTCTCATCATTCCCTATCTGGATATACGTAACCGCCCGGTCATAGTAACTGACATGAAACATTGAGTCCAGCTGAATGGCTTTATCGAAATCCCGTAATGCTGAAGAATACTCACCGGTGTTCAGAAAAACCAGTCCGCGATTGACATAAGCTTTTACATAAGAAGAATCCCGCAACAGGATCGCATCGTAATCATCAATGGCCAGGTCGTATTGTTTCATCTCAAAATAGACAGACCCTCTGCCATACAACGCTTCCAGCCGGCCAGGTGCCAGCGAGAGACAGTGGCTCAGATCTGCAAGCGCAGCATTGTTATTTCCATGCCTTACATACAGCAAACCACGCTTTTCAAGGTACTCAGGGCGCTCCGGGTTCAACTTTATGGCCGATGAATAGTCCGCCAGGGCCGCAGAATCATTCTTCATTTTTTCGTAGGTCAATGCACGATTGTAAAACGTGATATCAGATAACGGGTCAAGTTTGATCGAGGCCGTAAGATCATCCAGTGCCTTTTGAAGATGGCCGGTCTTGATAAACAAAATGGCCCGGTTGGTATATGCATTTGAGAATTCAGGGGCCATACGAATACAGGCTTCATAATCCCTCATGGCCATATCAACATCCCTTAACTCCTGGTACACCATACCCCGGTTATTCCGTGCTTCCACAAATAGCGAGTCTCTTTCCAGACATTCCGTAAATGCATCGATGGCCTGTTTCAGTTGGCCATTCTCAAACCGGTAGCTACCCAAATTCCCAAAACCGTAATGATCGTCAGGATACTTCTTTGTCACGTCCGTCCACATAGTTTCGCCATCATGCCAGACTGTGGTTCGGGCAAATGAACACACGGCAAATACCAGAAGTATCACACCAACACCTAACCGAACCGCTTTCAGTGAAAGATACGGTGCTAACAATACGGCCATCACAATAAACAAACCAACATAGGGTACGTACGCAAAACGCTCAGCCAAATAACTCATGCCGAAGGGGACGATCTGTGAGACGGGAAAGAATGTGACCGCAAAAAACATCGCACCGAAAAGCAACAACCTGTTTTTTCTACCCCAGTGATAAACAACAAAGCAAAAACCTATTAGAAGTGGCAAGGCCGCATACACATGCCAGGGAGGTGTTTCCAAACCAATCTTGAAGGGGGGTGGATGATAGGCGGATAAATGCACCGGAATCAACACTTTGAAAAGGTAGATCAAGTAACTGAAGGCCGAGAGAAACACAGTATGTTCATAAGGGTATTTCCCCAATCCCTTCAACGCTCGGGCTTCCTGTTGCGCAATCACCGAAAGGTATATAAACGCTATGGCCAGGAAGAGAAATGGGAGCTTCTTCAACCAGACCTTACCAGTCATTGAATTTCCCCAAACCAAATCCATGATGATCAGAACAGGAAGGAGGGTGATGGCTGTTCCTTTTGAAAGCAAGGACAACACGAAAAACAGCAGAGTCAGTAGATAGGTTTTCGTGGACTTGTCTTCCAGGTGTTTTTTATAAGTGATCAAGGAAGCGATAAAGAAAGTGGCATAAAGCAATTCTTTGCGGGCGGAAACCCAGGCCACCGCCTCCATGTTCATCGGATGAATGCCGAAGAGAAGAGCTACCAGGGCCGCCATTGACACCGAAGGCAACACCCGGCATGCAAAGAAAAACACCAGTGCGGTATTGATCAGGTGAATGAAAAGGTTCGTGAGATGATATCCTGTCGGATCAAGACCACAAAAAGCATAGTCTGCGGCCCAGCTAAGCATGACCAGCGGATTATAAGACCCGTTCACCTGAAGGGTTGAGAACATCGCCTTCACATGTGCCCAGTCCAGTGCGGTGATGATGGCATTGTGCTCGATGTAAATATGGTCATCCCAGTTTACCCATCCGTTGAGCAGCGTTGGCAAAGTAACAACAACGGTAATAACCAGGACGGCCCCAAGCCACTTCCATGGCGAGATATCAAACTTCACCTCCATCAGGAACCGGCAAATAGCGCCATCAATGTTTCGGGGGAATCATTTTCCTTGAGTCGCCGGTATACCTCACGCACCTGTTCACTGTCATCCCATTGCTCGATGTATTCTTTACTCAGCGCCTGTGCCTCGGCATACATACCCGCACCAATCGCGCAGTGTAATGCGATCTTGTAACTTTTTGGTTTGTTTGGATGACCGTATTCTTTTAGCAACAACGCATATTCATAGGCCTTGTCAAAGCGGTTTTTCAGAAACCATGCCTCCATGGTATACATGAGGTTATCCAGGTCTTCATGGTCATGGGTCCACGCCTCCTGCAGGTAGGCAATACCTTCATCATACATTTTCTTATCCCTGATCAGGTAACGTGCATACAGGGTAAGCAGTCGTGCGTACTCATTGCTGTAGCCGGAATCTACCTGAGGCCGGAAAGAATCAATGGCATTCACCCAACGCTCCTTTTTCCGTTCGTAATCCGGCTCCAGTGCAAAGGCATGTCCGAGTATCTTTGCCGTCCATTCATAGTAGCTGACAAAATTATAGCGAGCCAGCACTTCCAGTCTGGCCGAAAGCATTTGCCTGTTTGAATTCACCCAGATCACCCCGAACATCAGCGGAACCAGGGAGAGGGATACTCTTTTCCAGAACACGACGCTTCCCGGCACAGGGCATTCTTTAATCACACAAATCATCAGCACGACCAGAACTGAGGACGGGAGTGAAAACAAATCCGCATCCATCGGCATCGACAGCAACGGGTTGATCATAAAATAAAATCCGGCGGTCACCAGGAATGTCACAGCCATAAGCGGAACAATGCCTTTAAGATTCCTTACCCTCACCCGGCATTTCCAAAGCGAAGCCATCAGCACCCATGCAAACGGCGACCATAGAAATGCAGCATTCATAAAATCCAGTATGTGATAACCACTGAAAAGGTTGTAGTGATCAAGCGGAGGAGGAGGGGAGAACAATGGCAGGAATAGGCGTTCGAAGGCTTCCGACACATGTTGTATCCGGCGTTCATCACGGTGATCACCGAATACGAAAAAGTACAGGATCAGTCCGCCCAGGATTTGCGGAACCACCACCCAGCGCCCCAGCATCTTCCATGACAATTGCTGCGCACGGATCTTGCCGAACACATAGAGACCGGTGACCAGCAAGGCCGGAGCATACAGTAGAGCTGTGCCATGCATTTTTACCGCCAGGACATAAAATACCACGGATACCCCCCAATACCGGCGGCTGCATTTTGTAAATGCCACAACCAACAAAAGCAGGAAGGCGGTGTGCACAAGCATCACCGGTGCATAAATCTCCATATGACCAAAAAATATCCACCACATCGGCAGGGTCATCACGGCAATGAACACCGGCCATTTCAAAGGATGACCTTTGAGAAAATGCAAAACGAACATGCCAAATATCAGGACACAGATCACGGCACACAGGACATCAAGCATCAGAAATACCCGACCGTATGTCCACCCGGTGGCATAGGCCAGGTAGGTGGTGCCTGACAAAATGGTTTTCTCGCCATCCCACGGTGAAGCATTGAGGCGAAACATGGCATCTTTGGCCATATCCGGGATCTCCGTGATCCGCACCCCCACATAGCTCTTGAATTTATATGCATCACCGTAAAAATCCTCCACAATGGGAAATGCCATGATCAATGCCATCATAACGAGACTTACCGTTGCCGGAACAACCCACGATTTAACCCCAGGTTCACGCCAGGAAAGGGTCTTTACCGGCATCAACCAAACCAGGAGGATATAAATGCCGGTTACAAAAACGGGCAATGTGCCGGTAAACGACAGGAAGTGAATTCCCCAGGCCTGTTGCGGAAAGAAGATCCCGATGACATAAAGAACCAGGCATGCCACCAATCCCATCCATTGATGCTTATTCATTTAACCTGCTTTTGGTTTTGGTTTGATCAGGGTAAGCCGGACCACCTCCTTGATCGAAATAAGATTCAACGGGAATTCAAAAAACACGTGAAGCGTGGTGAGTAAAAGAACACAAAGCATTCCCGTCCTGTAATCATACATAAACAATCCGGCGGATACCACCCAAAGCAGGATGATCGCAATGGTTCTTTTTGTGGTGAGGTTCTTGTGCCAGCCGATCACGGTGGTCTTTGAGAACCAGTTCAGGTAATGGTAAATGTAGGCGAATGCCACAAACACCTGCATCTTATAATCGTTGGGCGCATAGAAGTAAAAACCTTTTCCGTCCGAACTTCCGATGGACCTGCCCAGCATGACATTAAGCACGTGAAAATCGTTGCCGGTGAAGGTCGCCTTCACGTATTCACTCAGGGGGGTCATCTCAGGAAAGACAGGCAAAGCCACAATGAACAATGGCACCAGGAGCATGCTCACCAGGCATGCAATTCCGGTGGAGGTGGGTTCTTTCAGATGGCCGTAGATCATAAATATATAGGTAAACAAATACACATGAATGATCGTGGGCAGAAATAAACCTATCCAGAGATTATAGGCGAACACATCACGCAAAAGGAATGCACTGCTTATACCTGCAAGCAATACCAGAATTCGTGCAATCGCATCTTTCAGGAAGACCAGCGTCGCAGCAAGGATCAGGGCCATCCACACACATCCGTTGATCCAGCCATACATCTGTTGAACCGGCCAACCCATCGCCACCACAACATCATTCCAAAGAGGGATCTGCAGCATATATGGCAGAGAAAATCCGAAAGCCAGAGCACCAAAGGCCCATTTCCAGGTGTTCCCTTTGACAAAGAATTGCTTTTGCTCCAACCAGTTCAGCTCCGTTACATAATGAAGCGGTCCGAGAATGGCAAACGCGTATAGGAAAAGATGAAATGGAATGACATAAGCCATCAGCAGTGACACCCATATCAGTGCCGCATTAAGCATATTCATCCTGTAAGTATTCATCACGCTCCGTACGCATCACAAACTTAGCCATAAACACACGGATAGCCAGCGAAAAAATCACAGGATCAATTAAGACATAATAAGACAATGGTGATTATTGAAGGAATCAAGGATTGAAGCTCATGCATTTCTAATACTGAAATACAGGTAACCCGAATATATCATTAACAATATCATCCCTTGCCAACGATCCAACCTCATTTTCCTTCCAATGAACATGGCTGCGAATAAAATGACTGTCCCTATCAATAATAACACCAGATCCCGGTTCAATTGCGCATTGTAATCCAATGACCTTATGATTGCGCTGACGGCCAACACAAACAGTATATTGAAGATATTTGATCCGATTACATTCCCAATCGCAATATCATTCTTTCCCCTAACCGCCGCCATGACGGAAGTAGCAAGCTCAGGAAGAGAGGTGCCGGCGGCAACAATGGTCAATCCGATCATTTGCTCACTTACCCCCATATCCCGGGCAATTGCCACTGCATGATCCACCAGAAGCTTACCTCCAAGAACAAGACCGAACAAACCGAGAACAACGAATCTCCAGGATTTGAGCGACGACGATTTTCTTTGGGAGTCTTCCGTTGAAACGGTATCAGCCTTAAGCTGTCGGCTGACATAAATCATGAACCCTGCAAAGCCTGTCATTAGCACAAAACCGTCAAGTTTACTCAATGTCAATATACCTGCCCCAAGGAAACCGTTGACAAGTATTAGCAGTAACACCGTCGCTGCAAATGATATCGGTATTTCCAGCCATACCGTTCTTGATTTCACGGCTACCGGTGCGATAAGCGCCGTAACACCTAAAATAACAAAGAGATTGAAGTTGTTACTGCCTATGACATTCCCGAAAACTATCCCCTGATGATCTTGATAAGCTGCCAGTACATTCACTACCAGTTCCGGTGCAGACGTTCCGAAGGCTACAATGGTCAGTCCGACGGTAATATCCGATACATTATTATTCTTGGCGATGGCCGATGCACCTGCCACCAACATATCGGCACTTTTAACCAGGGCAACCAACCCTACAATGAGGAGAAGGATATCTGACCACATAGAAACACAAGAAATAAGATACTTCCGTAAAATTGAGAAGAAAAAACGATCCGTGAACCGAAAGGGAAAAAGATTTTTCCTGGCTTTTACATCCAACGCACCTGATCATGGCAAGACCCTGCTGAAACGCGATGACCTCTTAAAGTTATTGGGTAATATCAATGTCATACCTGCCCAGCAATCCGACCACCTCCGGCAATGCGAAACGAGCCTGACTGATGTAGTTCTGTTCCGGATCAATGGAATAGTTAATGGCTGTGCGGAAGTCGGCCTTCTCCAGTAAAGTGTTTTCGAATACGGCTCCCGACAGGTCACATGCCTCGAAAACGGCACCTGAAAGTTCGGTCTCCACGAAATCTACCTCGTGTAGTCTGCATGAAGAAAACCGCGTTCCCTTCAGCTTGAGCCGGAAAAAAGAAGACAGATCAAGTATGCAATCCGAGAAAGAGAGTTGCAGGAGAAAAGGCTTGGCGTCTTCAAAATGCACTCCCATCAGCTTACACTTCTGAAAGGTCACATCCTGCAATGCAGTACCCTTAAGAATGACACCACTCAGGTCACAGTCGGTGAAGGTGCATTCAATAAAGCGGTAATCGGAAAGGTCGGCATTCCCGAACGTGCATTGCTCAAACCTGCACAACTCGTAATCGCCCTTTGGCAATGCTTCATCGGAAAAATCTTTCCTGTCGAATACCTGATCTTCGGTCAAGCCCATGGGTAAATGAATGAGCTGCCGAAGTTAAGGATCAACAAACACAATACATAAAGATGAGCTCCGGGAATCGACCGGAACGAGCATGTACATACCGGCAGGCAGGTTGCCGCGTTCAATCCGGGCGGGACCATTCACGCTGATCTCCCTGACCTCTTGACCATATACATCAAACAGTTTCCAGACCGTACTACCCGGTGATGCCGGAACCAACATAATGGCCATAGTTGCAGGGTTAGGGTAGAGTAATGATTTGTTCGTCATCTCAGGAGGCAGTCCAACCGCCGGTTCAAAAAGATAGGCCCCGATCTCGGTCAGGTCACCTGAGCGACTGATGTACGTGGGGACCGACGTTTCAAATGCAAACAGGGGAGGGTAGGAAGAAACGGCTGCCGCAAGAGGTCCTGCATTATTTATCAGAGGCGAGCCGGGTGCCGGGGTGTAATCATCCGCCCCCATATTCACAAACATCGGATCAGAACCGGTGAGGTTTCCTGAAACATCCGTCACGAAAGCCGATACGTTCGAATGGCTCACTTTCCATCCCGTATTGATCCAGTTGTTACGTAACTCCATATACCCGTCATCATCCACCATTGCCAGGGATGAGCCACCGTTGTCGGCATAGATAACGTTGTTCCGGACATCAGCTTTCTCTTCATCGGTAGATAAACGCATCAGGGTCGTATTTCCATTGCGCGTAGAGACGATTGTGTTATGATAGAAGTAGAGCATGCCCTTGCGGTACTGCGAAGTTGTTCCGTTGTCTCCGCCATAATGGAGGATCTGACTATTGCCCTCACCGTCATACTCCAGCAGGACATTGTTATAGACAAAGGTCTCATGATATTCCGGCATGTTAATCAGATCGTCATGATCGGATTCCACCAGGTCGAGTTGACGGTTGCCACCTTCGATCCAGTTGTATCGGATAACGGTTCCGGCAGACCGGTCCTTCAGATTATTGCCCGGACAATTGGTACGTAATCTTCCGAAACGGTTAAATTGATAGGTGATGTGTTGTGATTCCGTGTAGGTATTGTGTTCATAAATGCTGTTCTCAATGCCATTGTCGTAGATATAGCAATACTCAATCAACACATCAGAAGATTGCCAGGCGGCGAAAATCCCATTGCCGCAGTCGTGCACATCGCAATGACTAATGGTGATGTGGTCACCGTTTTCAATAAAGACGGCTGCGGCATTGCTTGAATAGGATGCGCTGTTTCCTCCATCATCCGTAAAGGAAAAGCCGGTCCTCGCCGTTCTGATCTCCAGGTCACGGATCTCAACATAAGCCGCGTTGTCATTAGGCGTGCTTGTTCCGCCCACCTTGATCACCCCGCGCCCTTCCGACCAGTAATCAAGCTGTAAGCGCGTGGTGGCATTTTCACCTGTGATCACCGGTTTCAGATTTCCGGAAGGGATGCCCATGATCACGACGGGGTTAGCAGAAGTTCCTGTTGCGCCGATCACAAATTTCTCGGCATAAGGTTGCGCGCGGTAGTGGATGAGCACTGAATCCCCTGCCGCCAGCGATTCCAGCGGCACGTCGGAAATATTGGTGTAGGTCTGCCCGGGACCAACATGGTAAGTGGTCGCCAGGGCTTCACAAGAAAATCCAAAACAAACGGCAACGAAGGAGATCGGGAGCAATAATTTCTTATTCATAAACCGGCGTTTGAGGTTTACAACAAGATATAAAATCGCAGGGGATTTAAAGGCATGAAACTTTGCCTGTCATTCATTCTACGAAGATGTCACCCCTACGGGGCTTTCTTCTGTTTACCGATAACCCGTCAGACCTTCATTCTTCACTCTTCTTCATTCTTCAGCCTCCATTTCAAAACCACAAACAAAAAGGCAGCGAAGATCAACGCACCGGTCATGATATACCATGTCACATCAAATCCGTACCTATCAATCAGATGCATACCTGCATTATGGCAGAAGATATGCCCCAGACCGAAGGTCATGGTGAACAAGGCCATGTATTCCCCGGAACGTCCGCGGGCAGCACGGTCCATAGCCCAGCGGTTCATAAACGGGAAATTGAGCATTTCACCGAAAGTCATCAACATCATGCCGGTGATCAGCACGTGAGATGCGCTGCTCATATTCAGAACAAAAAAGCTGGCACCAATCATCAGGGTGCTTACCACCAGAATCCGAATAGAGGAAAATCCAGGGCTATCGAAAAATTTCACCAGCGGCATTTCCAGAAGAAAGATTACTATCCCGTTCATGGCAAGCAGCAAACCGATGTTATCTTCAGACATATGATGTGCTTCCCGGTAGTACAGCGGGATGGTCGAGAAATACTGAAGGAAGGCAAAGCTGACCAGGAACGATGCACCTATGAACAACAGGAACGTCCGGTCGCGATACGGTGAAATTTCGGTCATCTCCGTCACGTGGCTCACGGATTTTGTCTTACGTTTATCCAGAACGGCAAGAAAGAGCAAGCCGGCGCCAAGACATGTCAATCCGTCAATCCAGAAAAGTCCGGAATAACCGATGGTTGTAATGATCAATCCACCCATGGCGGGCCCCATAGAAAAACCCAGGTTGATCGCCAAACGGATCAGCGTCACGTTCCGCGTTTTGTTTTCCGGTTTACTGTATGCATTCAATGCCACGAAGAGGGCAGGGCGGGAGGTGTCTGCTACACTCATGAGCACAAACACGCCTGCGGAAAGCAGTGCGATGCTATCCATGAACTGCAAGAGGATAAACAATACCCCCGACAACAAAAAGCTCCACAGGATCACCGGGTAGAAGCCCCAGCGGTCTGTAAGTTTGCCTCCGATCCATGCACCCAGGGTGGAGCCACAGCCAAAGGCAGTCAGCACCCATCCGGCAGCATCCAGGGAGTAACCCAGGTCCTCCGTCAGATATAGGGACAAGAATGGCACAACCATGGTACCCGCACGATTGATAAGGGTCACCAGCGCAAGGAACCACACCTCCCGGCGAAGGCCGCGGAAGGAGGAAATATACATATGATAAGCTTTTGCTACCATGACAAAAAAAAGCCCGGATCCAAATGGTCCGGGCTTATCTATGATCGAAATTCAGTTATCAGTTTCATAATGGTTCACCCGGATTCAGGACATACTTCACACATTGCTTGGTCGCCCATAGCTGTGAAATTTCAGTCCTGTTATGTACCGGATTGTATTGCATGGTGCAAATGTAGGAAATTGATCCATGCCTTTTCAACAGAACTAAATTTATTTATTTTTCAATATTTATTGAAACTTTTATATATTTGATCCATGAATATGATCGCTTATATCATCTATTTACCCTTTACCTATCTCATTACCGTAAGGGTAGGGTGGCTGTTCTTCCGGAACGGAGCGACCTATATTACAGACATGTTCCCTGACGATCCTGGTACCGCACAGGCCGTCAACAAACTACTTCTGACCGGCTACTACCTTTTGAATCTGGGCTATGCAACAATCACACTGACCGGATGGGAAGAAGTGACCTCCTGGCAAAACCTGGTGGAAGTCATCGCGCACAAACTCGGCACCATCCTAATGATATTATCCCTGCTACATTATCAAAACCTGCTGGTCATTGCCTGGATCAGTGCAAGACGGAATAAGAAATCAGGCTTCTCAAACCATACACAAACCAAAAATCAAACGTCATGAAAAACGAACTCATCTTCTACGGCTACATGATCTACTTGCCCATTGTATTGCTGCTCACATTGGTGGTATCCAAAACCCTTTTTAAGAATGGAAAGATATTTCTGATGGACATATTCAACGGACGCGAAGAAATCGCCCAGTCGACCAACCGCCTGCTGGAAGTCGGATTTTATTTATTAAACCTTGGCTTCGCCCTTCTGATCATGGAAATCTATGATTACGGCAACCCTGATATCTCAAAACAGGAGGTCATGGAAGCACTCAGTTCAAAGATCGGCGGGTTCTCCATTTACCTCGGACTGATGTTGTTCTTTAATCTCTTCCTGTTTTTCCGCGGCAAGAAAAAAGCCAAAGACAACCGCATCCGCGCTGCCCAAATGGGCTTCCTGACAGAAAGCAAAAACACTGAAACAGCAAAATCATGAAACGGGTAGTGATTGCCGGAGGATCAGGCTTCATAGGCCAATCCCTGGCCAGACAATTTGCCAATGACGGCATACAGGTAACCATACTCTCACGCCGCGGCACCCCACCGTCAGCACACATCAATGGGGTAACATGGAACGCGCATACCAGGGGGAACTGGGAAAAGGCACTTGAAGGCGCCGACATGCTCATCAATCTTTGCGGACGTTCTGTGGACTGCCGGTATAATGAGAAAAACAAAAAGGAAATTTTCCAGTCCCGCCTGATCCCCACACGACTACTGGGGGAGGCAGTGGCAGCATGTAGCCACCCGCCGGCCGTATGGGTACAGATGACCTCAGCCACCATATATCGCCATGCGGAAGACAAACCAATGGATGAAATATCGGGAGAGATCGGTGATGGATTTTCAGTGGACGTATGCCAGGCCTGGGAAAAGACCTTTTCCGACATCCATCTTCCACAAACCCGGAAGATTATTTTACGCACTGCCTTTGTACTGGGGAAGCAGGGAGGGGCACTGCAGGCTTTCGTGAAACTGGCACGTTTCGGACTCGGAGGTACGATGGGGAAAGGTAACCAAATGTGCAGCTGGATCCATGAACGAGACCTTTGCCGTATAATCCGTTTTCTTCACAACAATCCGGAAGCCCAGGGGATATTCAACACTTCATCTCCCGGACCCATCAACAACGAAGATTTCATGCGGCATCTGCGCGCTGTCTGCAGCGTCCCATTTGGACTTCCTGCCTACACGTGGATGCTGGCCATAGGCACATGGTTGGCCAGAACCGAGATGGAACTGATCGTAAAAAGCAGATGGGTGATTCCCCGGCGGATCACGGAACTTGGTTTTCAATTCGAGTATTCCAATATTCAAAATGCTTGCAGGGACCTGCTCAAATAATACCATCGCATCGTTACAAAAAGAAAAAAGGGAACCCCAATGGATTCCCTTTTCTCAACACGACTAGTGTTAACTATTTCTGCAGATCATCCAGAATCCCCTGTATCCGCGCCTTCTGATTCTCCGGTGCCATCTCCAATGCTTTTTTGTAGTTCTTGATTGCGTTGGCTTTGTCGCCCTTGTTACCATAGGCCTCTGCCAGACTATCATACACATTCCATGACTTTGGGTTCTTCTTCACGTTGTCCTGAAAAACGCTAAGCGCCTCATCCACCTGTCCCAATCCCATCAATTGATAACCGTAAGTGTTCACCTGCTGCTCGGTTCCCAGTGGCATGGCTTCCTTGGCCAGCTGTTTGGCTTCATCTATTCTGCCCATTTGTCTTAACACCAATGACTTTGTCATCAGGTTATTATAATTTTTGTTCTGGTTGATCGAACGATCCACCCAGCCAAGTGCCTCATGGAGATGAATATTGTTGGCCGCACAGTAGTTGGCAATCTGATTCCAGCCCTGCCATGAGAACTGGGCAAGCCCGGTCAACTCTGTCTTCATGTTTTCCAGTACCTGCTCTTTCAGGTTGATCGAGATCCGGATGGGCACTTCCAGTTTTTCCCATTTCAATGAAAGGGTCGCATGGTCCGCCTGGCGATCCGGAAATTCATAGGTTAGCCACTCGTGAAAGGTGGTTTCTACCGGCGTTACGGATACCCTGAACAGATCATTGTTCTTGTTGTAAGCAAAGCTTCCCCACGCATCTTTGTCGGTAGAGAAGATCACCATCCATTGTTCCTTGCCGGGGATCATGTGCAAGCCGTAGGTCCCGGCTGCAATGAATTTTCCTTCCACCATGGCATCACGACTGAAAGTAACGGTGGTGTTCTCATTGGCACCACAACGCCATACCTGATCGTACGGGACAAGACTGCCCCAGATGGTGCGCTTGTTTACACCGGGACTGCTATAGTTTACCGTTACGTCCAGCAGACCTATGCGTTGACTCACAGATGCTGCCTGACTGGCGCGCGGCTGGGTTAGATTTTGTTGGGCATGTAAAGCGGATGAGAAACACAATGCCGCTCCACATAGCCATAAAGCTACTGAGTTTTTCATGGGGTTGGGTTGATGTTAGTGAATTAAGTGATGCAAAGTTAATCATGCAAAAGACGAATGAAGCATGATCGGGTTGCATCTTCGATGCATCTTTAAGAATTAAAATTAAGAATGAAGAATTAAGAATGAAGATGGGAAACTACGGGAAGGGAATGATCAGAGAAATTTCTTTTGTGGATTGCTCTGTATTCTTTGTGCCTTCTTTGCGTATACTCTGTGTTAATATTTTTTGCTTATCACAGAGAACCGCAGAGACCTTGCAGAGTTACACAGAGAAAAATTAAGAATGAAGAATGAAGATGGGAAACTACGGGAAGGGAATGATCAAAGGAATTTTCTCAGCCATTTTTTGGCAGACTCCACATCCTTGAACATGCGGGCGGGACGTGGTGGGGTATTGATGGTGAGGTAGGTATTCACGATGAGTCGTGATGCAAGTGAAGAGGTGACAATCGCCTCCGCCTTTTTCACCCTGTTGATCAATGGATGGGATGCGATGTACTCCCTTACATCCTTGTTAATAGACACATATCTTGAGTCCAGATCAAAGAGCATTGGGCGTGGTATACCGTTGGCAAGCTTCGCGAACCCCCAAGCCATTTCATCCACGAGCTGTCTGGACACATCAATGTGGTCCAGTTCGGGATTGCTGGCGGTTATATATAGGATACCTTCCTCAGTGAGTTCCATCTGATGGATGTCTGTACGTATCAGTGTTGCGGTTTCCTCACGGACCGCCGTCAAACGTTTAGCCATAAGTAAGTAATTTCACGGACCTCTCCTGCCAATTGGAGAGTTAATCGGAGGCACCTGTTTGTATTCTGTACCGCTTTATTTTATCGGCAAACTACACTATATAGACGACCAATATAACGAAAAGGTTGCATATCTACACGTAAATGTATGAAAATTAACACATTGTAACCCGCAAAGCGTTTAAGGGCAAGGGTTAGGTAGTTTTGCGGACGGTCAAACGGGTTTGTAGTTTGTAGTTTGTGGTTTATAGTTTCTTGTTTGTGGTTCTCCGTCCTAGCGATCAGCATACGGTACGTCAACCTTAGACCTTAAACCTTAAACCACCCTGTCCCTGAAAACTTCAGATTCATAAGATTTCAAGAAAGGCTCCCCCTCCTTCGTTAAAGCTATGGCGGGCAATGCAACTACAAACCACAAACTACCAACCAGTTATTCTTCCTGGTCGTCTTTTACCTGGAGTATGGAGAGTTCGAGGATCATGGGGATGGGGTTGTGAAATTGCAAAAGTAACAAGTGTGTTCTATACAGGGAGGAGCCACAAGACACAACCCTCAAACTATATCTGTATCTTATTTTTCAAAATGCGTTATAAAACAACCATGTGGATCAGGCCAATCGCAATATTACTTCTCTTATCCAAACCTGCTTGCGCGCAGTTAATTGAGAAAAATGTGTATTGCGGAAGTCAAGAGCAAATCCCAGACACCACAATTGTTAAAGCCAGCCAATTAAGAATATCCTGGAGGAAATGCAAACGCATATTATTTAACAAAGGGTATAGTTATTGGGGATCAAATAATGGTATGGAAAGACAAATTATGGATCATCAATACCGTTATTTAGTGATATATAACAAGCAAGGACATTTAAGATATGAGGGTTTCAAAGGCTACTATTCCGGATTCTGTGGAGATGTGAAATTCTATAAACGCAACGGCCGGCTTAAAACTGTTGGCAACTATAGCGCTTTTGACTTTACAGTTGTTGTTAACAATGGAAAGGATACTTTAAAGAATTGGAGTTTTAGTGATAGCGTAATGAAAGACGGAACTTGGAGGCACTATGATTCTCAAAATCGATTGAAAAAAGAAAAGATTTACAACATTGCGCTACTAAAGGAGAATTACCCTATTAAATATTGCAGGATGATTACCATTAACCGATACGACAAAAAGGGCCATGTCGTTCAAAGCCGAAAGAGAAAGAAGTGGACCACCAGATCTTGGGGTAACTTTGGCAGGTAGCATTAGCCTCACTACATAAATGTCCCATAATTAATATTATGTTAAGTTTTAATTTTAACCAAACTCCCCAGTGTTTACAGTCATCTCCTGATTCTCCGTAGCTACACATAATCTCAATACATCTCCCTTCCTCCATTTCTCGTAAGCATTCGCCTTTTCCCCACTGACCAAGGGCATAAATCCGGCTTTCCAATGCCCGATTGTTGTTAAAGTGTTTATTGCTACAGAAATCATATAAACCAGATTCACAGTTTTTTATGTACGATTTGGTGATGTGTGACTTGGTGATGTGTGACTTGGTGATGTGTGACTTGGTGATGTATGACTTGGTGATATGTGACGCCAACCAGAAACCAGAAACTAGAAACCAGAAACTAGAAACTGCAACCCCAGGACAACAAATACCATACGGTACGTCAACCTTAAACTTTAAACCTAAAACCGTAAACCGTAAACCGTTAAAACAAAACCAGCGCCCTTTCGAACGCTGGTTTAAATCTCAGGTAGACGTTATCAAGTCTACCTATATATTTCAGTTTTTACTTACTCATGATCTCGATCAGCTCAACCTCAAAGATCAGTGTTTCATTGGGACCGATCTTAGGGGTTGGTGAATGCAGACCATAAGCCAGGTCACCGGGAATGAACACCTTCCATTTTGAACCAACGGGCATCAGTTGCAACGCCTCAGTCCACCCGGGAATCACCTGGTTTACCGCAAAGATAGCTGGTTCACCACGCTCTACGGAGCTATCGAACACATTGCCGTTAAGCAACGTGCCGGTGTAATGCACCTTTACCATATCACTGGCGGTTGGCTTTGCACCACTGCCTTTTTTCAGGACCTTATATTGCAGTCCGCTTTCGGTAACCACAACACCTTCTTCCTGTTTGTTTGCTTCAAGGAACTCACGTCCTTTCTCCAGCGCCGGTTGGCCGGCAACCTGCATTTCCTTTTCCTGCTCAGCCCTCATCGCTTGTTCCTTGGCTCCGAAATAAGTCTGCAGTGCCTGCTTGGCATCATCCTCTGAAACTTTCAGTTCCGCCTCGGCAAAGACATCCTTCATCGCTGCTGCAATGATCTCAGGTTTCAATTCATCAGCTTTCTGCATTTGCAAACTCTTTCCGATGTTTACACCAATGCTGTAACTGACTTTATCCGCTTCCTGGTTCAGGTCAATCGCAACTTCCGCTTCTTTGCCATTGTTGCATGCCGACAGCGCCATCACAGCCAATCCGCCAACATATAATAGATTTTTCATTCTCCTTTTGTTTTTTTAGGTAGACGGCAAAGCTAATGTTTTGAATGGAATTTCCGAGCGCATCCCTACCACATGCAAGCCCACACTGCTGTTAATAATTGTGAAAATCTTCCTTAATAATACAGGATTCCTATATTTGCAGCCGGCAGTACTCAACCGTTGATGTACACAACATAATCACCCGCAACACCTTTCATTATTATGCTACACCCTAACAAATGGATGCCGGCGCTGCTGTTGCTAACAGCCATCATTGCCCCCATCCACATACAAGCGCAGGATGCCGCTTCAGGTCCGCAACTGATCGAAAAGGCCGCAGCCAATCCATCTTCATTCGTCATTGGCTATGAGAAATGGCGTTACCCGAACGGACTCACCCTGATCATCCATGAAGACCACTCCGACCCTTTGGTGCACGTCGAGGTCACCTACCACGTCGGTTCAAATCGCGAAAGCCTTGGTAAATCAGGATTCGCACACTTCTTTGAGCACATGATGTTCCAGGGTTCCCGAAATGTAGGCGATGAGCAACATTTCAAGATCGTTTCCGAAAGCGGCGGCACCATGAACGGCACCACTAACCGCGACCGCACCAACTATTTCGAGACCGTACCTTCCAATCAACTCGAAACCATGTTATGGCTGGAGGCAGACCGGATGGGCTTTCTGCTGGATTCCGTAACCCAGAAAAAATTCGAGAACCAACGGGCTACCGTTAAAAACGAAAAATCACAAAACCAGGAAAACCAACCTTATGGCATGGTGTACGAGGTATTGTGTCAGAACCTCTACCCTTACGCACACCCTTACTCCTGGCCTACCATCGGCTATGTGGATGACCTGGACCGTGCGGATGTCAACGACCTCAGGAATTTCTTCATGCGCTGGTACGGCCCCAACAATGCCATCCTCACCGTGGCAGGGGACGTCGACCCGGAAGAAGTCAAGACCATGGTGGCCAAATATTTCGGCCCTATTCCCAAAGGTCCGGACGTTTACCCCATGAAGACCGATCCGGTGATCCTGCCGGTGGACAAATACGCCAATATCCAGGACGATGTCTACCTGCCCTTCACCATCATGGCGTTTCCCGGCCCCAAGAACTATCATAAGGATGAACCTGCGATGGATCTCCTCTCCCAGATCATGGGAGGCGGCAACAACTCTATCGTTTACCGTAAATTCGTAAAGAGCGAGAAAGCCATTCAGGCTGTCGTTGGTAACTTCAGCGGTGAGCTGGCCAGTGAGTTTGCCATCCAGGTCGTGGCCTACCCCAACCTGACCTTCAACGAAATTGAAAGTCTGATCCGCGAATGTATCAATGAGTTTGAAGCGGAGATCACAGACGATGCCCTGTCCCGTGTAAAGGCAAACACCGTGTCCGGACTGGTTGACGTGATGGGATCGGTTTCCTCCAAAGCATCAAACCTGACCCAATGGCAAATGTTGCTCGGCGACCGTCCTTTTAATCTTAATAAAGAGATTGAGCGCTACGAAAAGGTCACCCGCGAAGACCTCATCCGCGTGTTCAACAAATACATCAAGGGCCGTCAGGCAACTTTCGTGAATGTGGCTCCTGCCCCACCCGCTGTTGAAAAGGATGAAACCAAAAGCAAAAGCGTAAACCCTTACGCCAACGTTGAACACAAGGAAGAAGACCAATACAAGGACCTGAGCTACAATCCACCAAAAGACAACTTCGACCGGAGCAAACGTCCGGCCTCTGGCGCGGCCAAACCGGTCACCGTTCCTTCATTTTATAACGAGGATCTCATCAATGGCCTCCGCGTGATCGGCACACAGTTTACCGAAATGCCAAAAACGGCCATCCTTATTAATATGGATGGCGGTCACCTGCTGGAGGACGGAAAAAAATTCCGCGATGGAACAGCCATGCTTACCGCCAGTATCCTGAACGAAGGCACCGCTGTACATACCACAGAGCAGATCAGCGCAGAACTGGATAAGCTCGGCGCATCCATCAACTTCAGCAGCAGCGAGGACGGCACAAGCATTTTCGTGGAAACACCAACCAAAAACCTGGATGCAACCCTGAAATTACTGGATGAAAAGTTATTCCAACCCGGCTTCAAGGAAGATGACTTCAAACGCTCCAAAAAACAGGCCCTGGAATCAATCAGAAACCAGAAGTCGAATATGTCAACCCTGAGCCAAAAAGCATTTATGAAAGTGCTGTATGGCGATGATTCGCCGCTGGGACGTTTCTTTACCGGCACCTATGATGACGTGGACAAGATTTCCCTGGACGATGTCAGAGAATACTATAATCTGTACTACTCGCCATCGGTTGCACGTCTTGTGGTGGTTAGCGATCTCCCCCAGAAAGATGTACTCCCCAAACTGGAATTCCTGAAGAAATGGGAAAGAAAAGAGGTGCAGATCCCGCAAGTTCAGAAACCCCAGCTGCCGGAAGGCACGGAAATATATGTGTTGCATAAAGATTACGCCACTGCCTCACAGATTTCCATTGGCTACCCGATCGACCCTTACGATGCCCTGGGCGAACACTACAAAAAGACCATCATGAACTTTGCACTGGGCGGCGCATTCAACTCCAGGGTAAACCTGAATCTCCGCGAAGACAAAGGGTACACCTACGGAGCCCGCTCAAACTTCCAGGCCGGAAAGGAACCAGGTGTATTTATGGCTGGTGCAAGTGTAAAAACAGATGTGACCGATGAATCCGTGGTTGAATTCATGAAAGAGTTCAAGAAATACCGTGAAAGTGGCATCACGGATGAGGAGCTGGAGTTCACCAAGAACTCCCTGCTGCAAAGCGATGCACGACGCTACGAGACGCTTTACCAGAAAGCCAGGTTTCTTTCCAACATCCTGGAATACAAACTTCCGGCGGACTACACATCACAACAGGCACAGATTTTGAAGGGAATGACCAAAGATGAGATAAACAAGCTGGCAAAAGAACACCTGCCGGTTGATCACATGGTCATCGTAATTGTTGGAAACAAAAATCGCATCAAGAAGGACCTGGAAGCGCTGGGCTACGGAAAGGTCAAGGAAATCAAACTTTAAATTATCAAGTAATGCTTAGAAAGAATCTCCTATCAATCGTATTAACCACGGCTATTACGGGAAGTGGATTTGCACAGATGAACAACGTGCAAACCGCCAACAATATGCTACGGAGCGAACGTTATGCCGAGGCGAAGAAGGCCATTGATGACGCGGCTGCCAATGAAAGCACATCAAACCATGTCAAGATGTGGTATTACCGCGCCAAGGTCTATTATGATATCCATCAGAAGAAAAGTGACCTGGATCCAAATGCCATTGAGAAAGCTGCCGAAGCCACGATGCATTGCATTGATGTGGACGATAAGGAACTATACACCAAGGAAATGAGACAAATGCTGATCTCCTCCGCCGGCCTGATCAACAACAAAGCCATCGACAAATTGAATGAAGGCAAGAGCGATGAAGCAGAGGCCCTCTGGCTATCCATTCTGAAGATCGTTCCTTATGACAATCAGAAGTCGCTGGCCAGATCAAATCTTTCCGACAAGAACATTTATGTCAACTGCTATAGCGCCGCCATGCGTGCAGATAACAACGCCAAGGCCAAGGAGTATCTTCAGAAATTGATGGATATGAATTACAACGATCCATCCATTTACCTTGACATGAGCAACCTGTTCTACAAGGAAAATAACCTGGAGGAAGCATTGAAGTACGTAGAAAAAGGTCGTGCGCTTTTCGAGTCAGACAAGAATCTCATTACACAACAGGTGCATCTGTATGTAAAAATGGACCGGACCGATGATCTCATTTCCAAGCTCAATGAAGAACTCGCCAACGATCCTGAAGCCGCCAATCTGCTTTACCTGAGAGGAAAGTTACTGGAAAAGAAAGACGACAAAGCAGCGGAAGCGGAAGCGGATCTGAAGAAAGCCGCCGAACTGGATCCCGGCAACGCCGACTACTGGATTGATCTTGGTATTGCACAGTATAACGCAGCCGGCACATTGATTGAAACAGCGAATGCAATCAAAGACTTGAAAAAGTATGAAGCTGCCAAAGCCAAGGCCGATGCAAAATTCAAGGAAGCCGCCGGTAGCTTTGAAAGGGTTCAGGGCATGCAGCCGGAAAACACCGAAGTACTTGACCTGCTGAAGAAGGTTTATATCCGCACCAAAGAGGATGACAAATACAACGCGGTCAAAGCAAAACTGGAAGAACTACAGAACAAATAACAACAGACTTCCTACAAAACAAAAAAGACGTGCAAGTGCTGCACGTCTTTTTTTGCTTCATGACCTTCCTGTTAAAATCACAGGCGTTGTTCAATCTCCGCCAGTTTATCTTTCTTCCCAAGCCGGGTATAGATTTGCTGTAGCGACACAAGCACATTCCGGTCGTTCGGGTCAAGTGCATAAGCTTGTTCAAAATACACCAGCGCACTCTTGAAAGTCTCATCCGCTTTTGCCTTTTCCTTGTTGTATGCCTTCACATCCTTGATATCGTTGGCGCCATTCTGAATACGTACACCATAATTATAATACATGGCGCCCAGGTTATAGATCGCATCGAAGTAATCCGGTTTCATCGCGATCGCCTTTTCATAGTAGGTCTTGGCATTATCCACTTCTTCCAGGTTATCGTAAACCACACCCAGATTGTAGCATAGCTCCTCATTGTCAGGGAATTTTTCAATGGCCTTATGTAAAACTTCCTTGGCTTCAGGATACTTCTGATTGATCACGTAGTAACTGGCCAGCTGAGTGATGAGTCCACCATATTCGGGATAAAGCTCCGCTCCCTTTTCCACCGTATTCTTCCAGCCCAGGGTATCTCCGTTAAACCAGTGAGCTGAAGCCAGCAGGTTCCAGCACTCACCCTGTTTCATCTTCAGATCACAGGCACGGGTAAGCAGTGCAATGGCACCCTTATAATCTTCTGCCAGATATGCAGACTGGCCGCCGTAAAAATATGAGTTGGTATCACTGAACTCAATCAGATCGGATACTTCTACTGTTTTCTTGAAAAGCTCATGCGCTTTGGGGTAATCACCGCCATTCAGTGCTGCTGCCGCTTCGGTGAAATAACCACGTCTGCAATCATCCAGCCCTTTGGCAATGTCTTTTTCAAAGGAGCCTTTTTGGTCCAGCTCCTTGCAACGTAAGAAGGATGCATAGGCCTTCTCCAGTGCCTGGTCATCCAAATCTTTAAACTGACCTTCGGTTGAGCGATGCGCTTGTATCAGGGCATATATTTGTCCGCGGTAGAGCCAGGTCTTCGGATGATCCTTGCTTTTTTCATGGGTTGTTGCTTCATCGATGGCCGCTTTGGCTTTATCCAGTTGTTGTTCCTGCAAGTGGCCGTATGCCGTATAAACCTTGCCCATCTGAGCATTACCTGACAATGTTACCACCATAGCCAGTGTGAACATCAAAATGTACTTCATAGTTTGGAGTTTGGGGGATTAAAGCAAAGAGGAGGGCTACCCCTCCCCTTTGTCACTATTCATTTTCTTCTTCATTATTGTCCGGCTCCGGCGCATCTGGAGATTGTTGATCTTCCGCAGACCCTTCCACCGTTGTTTCTGTAACACCATCTTCAAGCATGTCCTCTTCTTCAAGCGCTTCAACACGGGCTACGGCTGCGATTTCATCATCCCGAAGGGTTATGATACGCACGCCCTGGGTGGCCCGGCCCATCACACGAAGTGAAGTTACACTGGAGCGGATCACGATACCTTTTTTGGTGATTACCATTAGGTCGTGCTCCTCGGTCACGTTCTTAATGGCGATAAGGTCACCGGTCTTATCCGTAATGTTAAGGGTTTTCACACCTTTACCACCCCGGTTGGTGATCCGGTAGTCTTCTATCGGTGAACGTTTTCCATAGCCTTTTTCTGAAACAACGAGGATCGTATCCGTTGGATTTTCGACACATACCATACCGATCACTTCGTCTTTCTTTCCATCGAGCTTGATACCTCTCACACCGGATGCATTTCTGCCCATAGGACGAACGGTGGATTCGTTGAAACGAATGGCTCGTCCGCTGCGAACGGCGATCAGAATTTCACTGGTACCATTGGTAAGTCTGGCTTCCAGCAACTGATCTCCATCCCGGACAGTAATGGCATTGATCCCATTCTGACGCGGACGGGAATACGCTTCCAGGGTGGTTTTCTTGATCACACCCTGCTTGGTACACATCACGATATAATTATTCGCGATGTACTCTTCATCCTTCAGATCCTTCACATTAATGTATGCCTTCACCTTATCGTCCTGTGCAATATTGATGAGATTCTGAATGGCCCGGCCTTTGGAAGCCTTGTTGCCTTCAGGTATCTCGTAGGCACGCAACCAGTAACATTTACCCTGTTCGGTAAAGAACAACAGGTAATTGTGGTTTGTTGCCACAAACATATGCTCCAAAAAGTCTTCATCGCGGGTATTACTTCCACGCGACCCGACACCTCCCCTGTTTTGTACACGGTATTCGGTGAGCGGAGTACGTTTTACATAACCCAGGTGTGAGATGGTGATCACGACCGCCTCATCAGCGATCATGTCCTCAATGCGCATGTCGCCGCCGGCGTATTCGATCTGTGTCCGACGTTTGTCGCCATACTTATCCCTGACTTCAATCAGTTCTTCCTTGATAATACCCATCCGGAGATCTTCGTTGGCCAGCACTTCCTTATAGTGTGCGATCATCTTCATCAGTTCCGCATGCTCTTCCTTCACCTTCTCTCTTTCAAGACCGGTCAGTTTTTGGAGACGCATATCCAGGATCGCGCGTGCCTGAATTTCTGACAACTGGAACCTGGACATCAACCCTTCACGGGCTTCTTCCGGTGTATGCGATCCACGGATCAACGCGATCACCTCATCCAGGTGATCAATGGCGATCAGCAATCCTTCGAGGATGTGTGCCCTTTTCTCCGCCTGATCCAGTTCATATTGTGTTCTGCGAATCACCACCTCATGGCGGTGATCCACAAAATGCACGATCATATCTTTCAGATTGAGCATCACCGGACGGCCTTTCACCAGCGCGATATTGTTCACCCCGAAGGAGGTTTGAAGTGCTGTATACTTAAAGAGTTTATTAAGAACCACGTTGGGGATCACATCCCTGCGCAGTTCATAAACCACCCGCATACCATTGCGGTCGGATTCATCTCTTATATCGGTAATACCATCTATTTTCTTCTCGTTGACCAGTTCGGCGGTCTTGCGTATCATCTCCGCTTTATTCACCTGGTAAGGAATCTCTGTCACGATGATGCGTTCCTTGCCGTTATCCATGGATTCGAACTCCGTCTTTCCACGCATTACAACACGACCGCGGCCGGTCTCGAATGCTTCTTTCACTCCTTCATAACCGTAGATGATCCCTCCCGTCGGGAAGTCAGGCGCCTTGATATGCTCCATCATCCCTTCCACGGTGATCTCACGATTGTCGATATAAGCTACGGTGGCATTGATCACCTCTGTGAGGTTGTGAGGCGGCATGTTCGTAGCCATACCCACGGCAATACCGGATGCACCGTTGACCAGCAAGCTGGGTATCCGGGTGGGCAGTACGGTCGGCTCTTCCAGCGAGTCATCAAAGTTCAGTTGAAAATCAACCGTGTTCTTATCCAGGTCACTCAGCATTTCTTCGGCGATCTTGCGAAGACGTGCCTCGGTATACCTCATGGCTGCCGGGCTGTCGCCATCGACGGAACCGAAGTTACCCTGACCGTCAACCAGCGGGTAACGCAACGACCAGGTCTGAGCCATCCGCACCATCGAGTCATACACGGCAGTATCCCCGTGCGGGTGATACTTACCGAGGACTTCCCCGACGATCCTGGCAGACTTCTTATAAGGGCGATTGGAAAGCACGCCCAGTTCCTGCATTCCGAAAAGAATTCTCCGATGCACGGGCTTCAATCCATCCCTGACATCCGGGAGGGCACGTGCCACAATGACCGACATAGAATAATCTATGTAGGCGGTCTTCATTTCCTCCTCTATATTGATCCGAACAATTTTTTCTCCGTCTCCTTCCATGTTATTTTGACATTATTTGTTATTTAGCACGAAATTTGTTGTAATTAGCGTGAAGATAAGGAAAAGCAGCTGCCTGGGCAGGTAAAAAATCCTAACAAATTACTAACAAATTTTTGTTGATAATTATAGGCCTGGAAAACAGGGCAAAACGCACTGCCAGCCTTATTTTTGGATACCAGCGAATCGGTATCGGTCACGCACATCCTGTAACAGTTTATTACGGGTGGGCGTTAAAGAAAAAAAGACTGTAACCAATAGCGAAATATAGCGTCATGGAAGCCAAATTCTCACCAAGGGTCAAAGATGTGATCACCTACAGCCGGGAAGAAGCCCTGCGGTTAGGGCATGATTACATCGGTGCCGAGCACCTTTTGTTGGGTATCATACGCGAAGGTGAGGGTATGGCAATGAAGATCCTGCGCTCCCTGGATGTAGATCCCATCGAATTAAGAAAGGCCATTGAAAACACCATCAAGGGAAGCAGCAAAAAAGTGGTTCCCTCCGGAAACATCCCACTGGTCAAACAGGCGGAAAGGGCCCTGAAGATCACCTATCTCGAAGCGAAACTTTTTAAAAGCAGCATGATCGGAACCGAACACCTGCTGCTTTCCATACTGAAGGATACAGATAATGTCGCCACACAGATCCTTCATCAGTTTGATGTGGATTATGAAACCGTTAAAGACGAATTAGAATTGTTACTATCTGACCCACGCGCCGAGTTTCCCGGCAACCCCACTGACGATGATGACGATCAGGACAATGATTTCGATGCCGGTCCAAGCGGCAAGAAATCAGGAGACACGAAATCACGAACCCCCGTATTGGATAACTTCGGACGTGACCTTACCGCTGCTGCGGAAGAAGGGCGTCTGGACCCGATCGTAGGTCGTGAAAAAGAGATCGAACGTGTTTCACAGATCCTCAGCCGTCGCAAAAAGAACAACCCGATCCTCATCGGTGAACCCGGTGTAGGTAAATCAGCCATCGCCGAAGGCCTGGCCCTTCGCATTATCCAACGTAAAGTGTCACGGGTACTTTTCAATAAAAGGATCGTGACCCTTGATCTCGCCTCCCTTGTGGCAGGCACCAAATACCGCGGACAATTCGAGGAGCGCATGAAAGCCGTCATGAATGAACTGGAGAAATCTCCGGATGTGATCCTCTTCATTGATGAAATTCACACCATCATCGGTGCCGGAGGTGCTTCAGGCTCCCTGGATGCATCCAATATGTTCAAGCCCGCACTTGCGCGCGGAGAGATCCAGTGCATCGGCGCCACCACCCTTGATGAGTACCGCCAGTATATCGAAAAGGATGGCGCCCTGGACCGTCGCTTCCAAAAGGTGCTGGTTGATCCCACCACTCCGGAAGAGACCGTAGAGATCCTGAACAACATCAAGGAAAAATACGAGGATCATCATAATGTGACCTATACGGATGATGCCATTAAAGCATGTGTGGAACTAACCGCCCGCTACATCACTGACCGTCACCTGCCGGATAAGGCAATTGATGCACTTGATGAAGCCGGTTCACGTGTTCACATCACCAACATCAACGTACCCAAGGCGGTGATCGAGATCGAAAAGAAGATCGAAGAGATCAAGGAAGAAAAGAGCCGCGTGGTGCGCAGCCAGAAGTACGAGGAAGCAGCCAAGCTGCGTGACACGGAGAGACAACTGCACGAACAACTCGATACCGCCAAGAAGAAGTGGGAAGAGGAAACGCGCTCTCATCGCGAAACAGTTGCAGAAGAGAACGTAGCTGAGGTTGTTGCAATGATGACCGGTGTTCCCGTTCAGCGGATCGCGCAAAACGAAAGCACCAAGCTGCTGAGCCTGGGCGCTGACCTGGAAGGCAAAGTCATCGGACAGGAAGACCCGATCAAAAAGGTGGTGAAAGCCATACAGCGTAATCGCGCCGGACTTAAAGATCCGAACAAACCGATCGGTACCTTTATTTTCCTGGGACCTACCGGTGTTGGTAAAACACAGTTGGCCAAAGAACTTTCCAAGAACCTGTTCGACAGTGATGATGCACTCATCCGCATTGACATGAGCGAATACATGGAGAAGTTTGCTGTATCCCGACTCGTAGGAGCCCCTCCCGGATATGTGGGTTATGAAGAAGGCGGACAGCTTACTGAAAAGGTAAGACGCAAACCTTACAGTGTTGTGCTGCTTGATGAGATCGAGAAAGCCCATCCGGATGTATTCAACCTTCTTCTGCAGGTGCTTGATGATGGTCAGCTGACCGATAGCCTCGGACGTAAGGTGGATTTTAAGAATACCATCATCATCATGACATCCAATATTGGATCACGTCAGTTGAAGGATTTCGGACAAGGTGTCGGCTTCAGCACGGACGCAAAACAAAAAGGTGCCAACGAACACGAAAAAGGTGTGATTGAGAATGCGCTTAAAAAGACATTCGCACCTGAGTTCCTGAACCGGATTGATGACATAGTTCTCTTTAACAGTCTGAGCAGAGAGGATATACACAAGATCATTGACGTGGAACTTCAAAAGGTATTCGACCGTATTGAAAAGATCGGATACCAGATTGAACTGACCCCGGAAGCCAAGGATTACATTGCCGAGAAAGGTTTTGATCTTCAGTTCGGCGCCCGTCCCCTGAAGCGTGCCATCCAGAAGTACCTGGAAGATCCGTTGGCAGAGGAAATCATCCAGGCAAAACTGGAAGAGGGTGATAAGGTCCAGATCTCATACGACAAGGACAAAGACGAGATCGTGGTGAAAGCCGTGAAAGGAAAAGCACCTGCCAAGAAGAAAACAAAAGGCAAGTCTGAAGAACCGGAAGCCGAGAATGAATCAGGTGAAAACACCAAGTAAAAAAAAGGGAGCGATTTCGCTCCCTTTTTTTTATAGACATATAGACGGTCAGATATTAGGCCGTCAGAAATTGTCAACCAATATTACTTATCAAAAATATCCATGACCTGCTTGCTCACTCCCACATTAGAGAAGCCGCCATCATGATAAATATTCTGCATGGTCACCATACGGGTCAGGTCAGAGAACATCACTACACAAAGGTTGGCGCAATCGTCCGCTGACGCATTGCCCAGCGGAGACATGCTCTGTGCATAATTGAAAAATGCATTGAATCCTGATATTCCTGAACCGGCTGTGGTCATGGTGGGACTTTGTGAAATCGTATTCACCCGGATCTTCTTCTCCTTGCCATAATGATAACCGAAGCTACGTGCGATAGACTCCAGCACGGCTTTGGCTTCGGCCATGTCATTGTAATCCGGAAATACCCGTTGTGCTGCAATGTATGACAAAGCCAGCACAGATGCCTCTTCGTTCAGTGCATCCAGCTTGCGAGCCACCTGCATAACCTTGTGAAATGACAAAGCCGAAATATCAAGGGTCTTCAGAAAGAAGTCATAGTTAAGATCGGTGTATGGCTTTCCTTTTCGCACGTTCGGTGACATGCCAATGGAGTGCAACACAAAATCGATCTTACCTCCCAACGCATCCATGGATTCGGTATACAGTTTCTCAAGGTCTTCAAGATTGGTGGCGTCGGCGGGAATGAGTTTGGCTTCGCATTTCTCCGACAGCTCGCTGATCGCACCCATACGCAATGCAACGGGCGCATTGGTCAATGTGAACCGGCCACCTTCGTCATAAACCTTCTCCGCCACCTTCCAGGCGATGGAATTGGCATCCAGTGCGCCGAATATAATTCCTCTTTTTCCCTGTAACAATGAATGTCCCATTTGTGTCAATTTTTAGAAAGGACAAACCTAATGGAAATATTTGAATCTGGGATACAGGCGTCATTCATTTGCGTTTGCAGGCACCTCCGGACTTTCAACCCCGGGTTTCACCGGCTGCTCCTTTGTCTTTTCGGACCATTCCGACATGATCCATAGCAAAAGAAGGGCGATCACCAGTAGAATAAAGTATCGTGGATTCTTATACAAAGGCTTACGATGAAAGTTCCGGTGGAAGCGTTGGTAATTATGCGTCAGCTTCCCGAAGTCCTTATACTTCAGCATATCCTGCTCCGACATTTCCTGCCGGTCCTTCCCTATGGTATATTTCTTACCCGGCTGATCCATGATTCCTTTTCAAAGTAATGGTTTTTTTAACTTTCTCGAGAATCCGGTAAGTTCTGATTTTAGCGGCGGCCTCTTTCACTCCTAATACTTCACCGATTTCCTTAAAAGATAAACCCTCAAAGAAACGCATCTCAACAATGTCCGAATCCATTCTATCCAGGCGGGACAACGCATCTAGCAAGGCCACCCGGACTTCTTCATTGTCGGCATTCTCATCCACCTCATTCAGCATCTGCATGGCAATGGTCTCATCCAAAACAACGTGCTGGCCCTTTTTGCTCTTTCGGTAGTACTGCGCAATCTCACTGATGGCAATCCTGAACAACCAGGCAGAAAACGGAACCCTGGTTGCCTTGAACTTTTTCAAACCGATCATGGCCTTCATAAAAACGTTGGCTGTTACATCTCCGCTGGCATCAGCATCGGCCATTCTTCTGAAAACAAACACAAAGATCACCTTGAAGTAACGATCATACAGCACACCGAACCGTTTGGGATCCTTTTGCGCAGCCTGGATCTCGGCGTGTTCCTTCAGAATTTCTTCCCTGGATTTGTGGTGCTTATTCAAAGGCGTGCAGACTGAGTTTCCTCCATCATAATACAAACATGGTAAAAAGGAACACAGTGCACAACAGGCATCAAAAGATGTGGGATACTCCGGGCAAATTATTTTGTCACCGTGGCCGATGCCAGGGCTTGGCATCCCTGTGCATCGGTGATGGGTAGAGTGTAGGTTGCCGGCATATGGCCCTGAAGAGGTAGGTGCGGTGGTAGAGTTGCTTCAGAGAAATCCATATGGTGGCGTGCCATCAACATCCACGATAACAAAAACATTTCCGTTATGGTCCCCCAACCGGTTAAAACAGGTAAATAACCGGAATGAGATGTGCCTGATTAATATTTTAGCGTCAAGGGTAAAGCGATACCACTTAGGTTCATTGCGGAATACATCCTGAGCAATCGCTGCAGTTCTCAATCCACACATCAAAGCAGGAATCACACTCTACGCTCGGTACAAACTTACAAAAGAAAATATTAATTATCAACCACATAAATGAAATGGCTATCCACCGAAAGTCACAACATTCCCCACTCGTAAGGCTGGTACAGTCAATGACACAAAGTGAAAAACGGTACTTCAAGCTTAATGCACAACACAATCAAAAAGGCAAGGGCAATTACATTCTCCTTTTCGATCTCATAGACAAGCGTGGAACAGATCGCAGAACTCCTCTATCCAGGGATGTTTCCAGCCAGGTTTTTCTCCGGCAACTGCCAACATTACGGCACACTCTGTACGAACAGTTACTAAGGTCCCTGGCCTCTTTTCACAAGAAATCATCCGCCAGCTTACAAATAAGGGACCTGCTGGACCAGGTAGAGGTACTGGCCATGAAAGGCATGTATGATGAAGCGGGAAAGATCCTGAAGAAATCCCAAAAGCTCGCGTCGCAATATGAGAAACACGAATTTCTGATTGCCATCGCCAAGTGGGATGAGGCGCTGGTTGATATCCAGGTGGAGGAAGGTGAAAGCGAAGCCCGCATTCAGGAATTGTTAAAGTTAAAGGTTCGTAGCTTCGAAGTACTGGAAAACCTCAGTCAGTATAAAAGCCTCTATTTCAAACTGGCCCATGTTGTATCTCACTGGGGAATATTTGCAGGTACGGAACGGGAAACGACAGCGGTATCCCAACATCCATTGCTGGCAGATCCGTCCAATGCCTTGTCTACCGAAGCACTTATATATTACAACTACATATGGTATGGTATCCATGGCTATGTAGACCCTGATATACCAAAAGCCAGAGCGTACATCCAAAAAACCGTCGCCCTTTTTGAACATACCCACCCGGGCTGGATTTACGAAAACCAGGCCTTGTACATCAAGGCGCTATACCACATGGGACTTGTTGCTCCAGCGGTTGACGCCTATCAAACGATCAATGAAACACTTGAAAAGATCCAGACCATTGAAGCACGAAGTGAGAACATGGAGTGGATCAGACAAGGCAGAATCATGGTATTAACAGGGTTGTCCTGGAATTTCAGGGAAAAGAATGAACAATTACTTGCAGAGGTGGAAAGCATGGCGCGCCAGGTAGAAGGTGCCCGCAAATTCCTGCCTTCTTCCATTCAATCACTTATCTACAGACACATCAGTGCTATATATTTTTCAATGGGAAAGTACCGCGAAGCCCAGGCGTATTGCCATTTCTTTCTAAACGATAAGGTACTGAGAACCCGCTTTGACGGAACACTTCACATCAAGTACCTCACCATATTACTGCACTACGAGTCAGGAGATCACGCCTTATTAACATCCACCTTGTCTTCTGCTGAGACCATGTTTCGCAAAAAAGGAAAACTTTATCCACTGGAGGAAGCGACGTTGCGTTTTTTTAAGAAGGTGCTCAAAGGGAAGAATTTCCCTGAAATACCCGAGCGGCTTTTGACAGAGTTCACAATGGATATTGAGAATATCGCTTACAGCAACAGCTCAGATAAGATCATGGTCAGAGTCAGTGGCATCCGGGAATGGATCAAAACAAAAACCGAGACGGGCAATCAGTGAACGTAGCTTCCGGCGTTCACATCAAACGTTCCTCCGGTCGCATGATCCGCGAGACCGCTGGCAAGAAAGGTGACCAACGGAGCAATGTCCGAGGGCGTTGTCAGATTGGGAAGTGCGATATCATTCAAAGCGAAATCCTCACCATATTCATCCATAAAGTCCTGCGCCATATCCGTCCGGACAAATCCCGGCGCAACCACAAATGCCTTCACCCCTTTTTTACCATAATACCTGGCAATTGACCGGGTAAAGGGAATCACTCCACCCTTGGAAGCTGCATATGCCAGGTACTCCGGCGTGTCTCCCCGAAATGAAGCCCTGGATGCAATATTGATGATCCGGCCACCACCACGTTCTTCAAAATGACCCAGCGTTTTTCTGCACAATAACGCCATAGCCGTGAGATTTACATTCATGGTGCTGTGCCAGTCGGCGAGCCAATCTTCGTCGGAGTTGTCCACCGGAGAATGAATAGCAACACCGGCATTGTTTATCAGGACATCCACGGAACCAAATTCCTTTACCACATTTTCAAACAACTTGATGGTCTCAATGGGATTGGAAAGTTCTGCGGAGAATGCCCGGGCACCATTGCCCAACTCATCGGCAAGTCTTTCCGCCTTCTCCGCACTTTTTGAATAATGAACGGAAACCCGTGCACCGGCACCGGCCAGGCTCCGGGCAAGGGCCTCCCCTATCCCCCTGCTCGCGCCGGTAAGAAGAATATTTTTACCACTCAGATCTATATTCACCTCTAACTACTATCTACTTACTACTAACGACTGTCTACGTATTTGCAATCTGAACCGACATCTTGTCCAGGCATGCCTCGACCGATTGATATATCAGACCGAGTTCAAAATCAGAAATACAATACGGCGGGAGGATGTACAGGATATTTCCGAGCGGTCTCATAAGAATCCCTTCTCCCATAAAGTATTCGTACAACCGGTCTCTGATATTATCAAAATAGCCGGATTCAAGACCGGTATCAACCTCAATGACCAGGATCACTCCTTTGTGCCTGCAATCTTTCACCAGGGGATGGTGACGTATCTTACTTCTGAAGGTCGCATGGTTAAGCGAAATGCGCTCAACATGCTCCATGCTTTTCTCATTCTCGAAAATATCCAGACTGGCCAATGCCGCAGCACACGTCATCGGGTTGGCGGTAAACGAGTGACCATGAAAGAAGGTCTTCATCCGATCATCCGAATAAAACACATCATAAATTTCCTGCGTCGCGCTTGTTACGCCCATGGCCATCACACCTCCGGTAAGGCCTTTGGAAAGGCATACCATATTCGGTTTTTCCAGAAGTTGATCGCAGGCGAAGAAAGTCCCGGTGCGACCAAAACCGGTCATCACCTCATCCGCTATAGTCAGAATATCATGCTCCCTGCACATGGCGATCATTTCATCCAACACACCAGATTCATACATGACCATACCTGCGGTGCCCATGATCAATGGCTCGAAAATAAATGCAGCGATATCATCCGCATTTATATCACACTGATGCCGGAGTTTCTGCAGCACCTCCTCCTCTTTTCCGGGAAGTGGCACATCTATGAAAATGGTATCGAAAAACAGATCTGCAAAGGGTCGGGTAAAGGCACCTCTGGCGCTAACGGCCATGGCACCGAAGGTATCACCGTGGTAGGCTCCTCTCAGCGCAATGAACTTTTTCTTGTGCTTTCCCTGATTGTGCCAGTATTGTATAGACATCTTCAAGGCAACCTCCACTGCCGTAGAACCGTTATCGGAGAAAAATATCTTTTGCTGATTGTCCGGCAAACGTTGGAGCAGGCGCTCGGAAAGTTCCATGGCACCATCATGTGTAAATCCGGCAAATATCACATGCTCGAGCGTTGCCGCTTGCTTTGCCAACCTTGAAGCAATATAGGGATGGCTGTGGCCGTGAATGTTGGTCCACCAAGAAGCCCCTGCATCCAGGTAGCGGGTACCATCCGCAGCCTCAATCCAGGCGCCTTCCGCCTTTACAATATGAACATTCGGCGCGGCATTTTTCGCCTGTGTGTACGGGTGCCAGATGTACTTTACATCCCTGTCTGTACTCATACGTGTTCGAACAATTTATCCCGCAGCCCCGTGAACTGAGCCGCCTGTTCGGTCACCGCCTGTTGATTAATCACCTTCAAGCCGGGAATGCGTCCAAGACATGGCAAACCGGTATAGGACAGGATAATTTCCTCGCAGGCCGGGTAGTTGGTATCATCATTGAAAATGACGCCCAGAATTGGAATCTTTTTACTTTTCAGAAACTCTACGGTCAGTAGCGTGTGATTGATGCTTCCCAGATAATTCATAGACACCAGGATCACAGGACAATCCAGCTTCTGGATCAGATCCACCATTAATTCATCCTCGTTCAGAGGTACCATAACACCCCCGGCGCTTTCAATCACCAGGAGATTATCCGTACGGGGGATTTTGATATTCTTTATTCTAATCTCCACACCATCCATCGGTGCAGCAGCATGAGGCGAGATACCATTCCTGAGCATAATCCCTTCCGGGTGAATCTTACTCCTGTTATTACTGATGAGGGCGCCTACCTTTTTAGAGTCGGTATTTGCCAGATCTCCCGTTTGGACAGGCTTCCAGTAATCTGCTTGCCAGGCTTCAACCAAAACAGCAGACACCAGGGTCTTTCCGATGTCCGTACCGATACCTGTCAAAAAAACTTTTTTCATTGTTACTTCATTTTATCGGAAAAGAGAGTTCTAAGCTTTGGTTTCCGAAAATAACGATTCCCTGACGGATTTTACAGCCAAAACCAATTCGCTTAACTCCTCTTCTGTATTAAATGCATGCAAACAGAACCTGATCCGTTCCTCTCCCTTCGCAACCGTAGGATGCATCATGGCCCGGGCATCAATTTGCCTGTCCATCAATCCCGATGACAACGCACGAACCAATGACGTTCCCTCCACAATCAGTGAAACCAGTGGCCCTTCTCCACCCAGTACCATACCTGCATTCAAATCAGACAAGGCTTGATACAGATTTCTGCTCAGCTTTTCCACATGCGATCGCTCTGCCCGCATGCCTGCCACATGGTCATATGACTGGCGGATCAGGTCCAGATTTACCGGAGGCATAGCGGTAGTATAAATAAAGGGCCTGGCAAAGTTAATCAGATACTCACGAACCACTTTTGATGTAACGATGGATGCACCTGAACAGCCAAATGCTTTGCCGTAAGTATATATCACAGCAAACACCTGGCCGGACAACCCTTCAGCATGCACCCTGCCCTCCCCTTTCTCCCCTTTCAGACCACAGGCGTGCGCCTCATCTACAATAAGACAAGCCTGATATGAATCGCATATGGATACCAATTCCTTCAACGGCGCCAGATCTCCATCCATGGAATAAATGGACTCGACCACAACATATGCCTGACCGGTGGCCTTCCTTAACCGATCGGCCAGGTGATCCATATCCTGGTGCCTGAAAGCATGAGCCTTTGCAACACCCAACCGGATGCCATCCCTGATCGAAGCATGGCATTTCTCGTCATAGATTACAGTATCATTCCGTTGCGGACAGGTTGAAAGCAAAGCCAGGTTGGCCATGTATCCGGCATTGAACAGAAGCGCAGCCTCATTGCCATGAAAGGCAGCAATCTGTTCTTCCAGCCCTTCTGCCAGTCTGGAATGGCCGGTTAGCAAGCGTGAACCTGTAGACCCGGAAGGCAGATCAGGTGATGCTCTCAAAAGGTGATGGTGATTGATTCCCAGGTAATCGTTGGATGAGAAGTCGGCGCACCCGGGAACGGGAGCCCGTAATGTACGGTATGCATGCACGTCCTCCCTTTCCTTTAATTTTCTCAGGATCGACGACGGTACTGCGGACATAACAAATTATAAGTTCCTGTTGGATCAGGCAGACACCTCATCCCGGTCTGCCGTAACGGGTGATTTTGGTTGGGTAAAAGCTTTACGGGGCTTCAGGTTCAGATCGTTGAACAATTGCATGTCCTCATTGAACGCGGGGTTCGGTGTGGTTAACAACTTATCTCCGGCAAAGATCGAATTGGCGCCTGCCATGAAACAGAGCGCCTGACCTTCCTGACTCATTTGCGTGCGACCGGCGGACAACCTGACCACGGAAGCGGGCATCACAATTCTGGCGGTAGCGATCATGCGAACCATATCCCAAATCGGAACCAGGGGGCGTCCTTCCATGGGTGTACCATCAACAGGAACCAATGCATTGATAGGTACAGAGTCCGGATGAGGGTCTAAACAAGCCAGGGTGTGGATCATACCCACTCTGTCATCAATGCTTTCACCCATGCCGATGATTCCACCCGAGCACACGGAAAGCTTAGCTTTTCTAACATTGCCCAAGGTCTCCAGGCGGTCTTCATATTTTCTGGTGGTGATTATACTTTCATAGTGTTCACCGGAAGTATCAACATTATGGTTGTATGCGTACAAGCCGGCATCAGCAAGTCTGTCGGCCTGCTCCTGGGTGATCATACCCATCGTACAGCACACTTCCATTTCCATATCGGTGATTTGCCGAACCATTTCCAAAACATGGTCAAAATCCCGGTTATCCCTCACCTCGCGCCAGGCAGCACCCAGACAAACACGTGATGCGCCATTGGATTTCGCATTGCCGGCGAATTCCACTACCCTATCTACAGAGAGTAATTTATGTGCTTCCAGTCCCGTATTGTAACGGGCGGCTTGGGGACAATAAGCACAATCCTCAGGACAACCTCCGGTTTTAACACTTAACAGGGAACTCACCTGTACCTCGGAAGGATCATGGTATTGACGGTGGACAGATGCCGCTTCATAGATCAGATCCATGAAAGGTTTTTCGTAGATGGCCTTGATTTCCTCGCGGCTCCAGTTATGTTTTATTTCTTGCATATCTCGCTTCAGATTCGCCTGTAAAGATAGCTATTTCAACGAAACCTGAAGGGCGTAAACCGACAGGAAATTTCACCCATTCAGGATTACCCCTTTTTCTGCAGATTCTCCCTCAGTTCCGTCATCGGCCTCGACACATTAAAATAAAGCTCCTTGATCTTTTTTCTATTCGCATTGGATTCCTGCACGGAAGTATCCAGAATGACCTGATCCACCGACCCACCTATCAGGTTCTGGGATTCTGCACTCAGGCCAAGTGCTGCCAGCACCTGGAATTCGTCATTGAGCTTCATCACCACCATGG
>JAGQZQ010000010.1 GCA_020435415.1 Flavobacteriales bacterium | reverse complement strand
TGACCTTGGTCTTGCCGGGAGTGTGAACCCCCATGCCCCATATACCGTATCGCCGGCCCTTCTTAAAAAGATAGGAAACTATGCCTATGAGACCGATGCCGTACTGACCCTTCATAATCAGGAATGTGTTCCTGAAAACCAGATGTTCGAAACCGGGAATGGGGAGATGATGGAAGTACTCATGCAACTGGGCATTGATATGTCTTCTTTTAAGCCAACGGGCTTTACCTCCATGCCATCCACCCTGGTTCATATGCCGAATTGCGTGCCTCTCCTGCTGGTACATAACTCTGTGAGTACAGAGAAAGATATTCGGTGGGCTTTGGATTATCATTCACAGCTTACCTGGTGCTTGTGTCCGAAGGCCAATCTGTATATTGAGGACAGGTTGCCGGATGTAACAATGTTGCGCCAACATGATCTCAGATTGGTCATAGGTACAGATGGTCTCACCTCCAACGACCGCTTATCCATTCTGGATGAGATGCAGACCATTCACAGTCATTTCCCGGAGGTTACTTTCCCGGAAATGCTGTCGTGGTCTACCATTAACGGTGCCCGTTTTTTAGGTATATCCAACCGCTTCGGAAGCATCGAAAAAGGCAAAGCCCCGGGATTGAATCTAATTTCAGGTTTGGACGTACAAAACGTGAAGCTGAAACCAGGGGTAAGTTTGCAAACCCTCCGCCCCTGATTTGTTGATGTGCCGGAGGTCATTCGTTCGAGAATTTTCAAGTACCAGATAGCATAGGAAGATTCAAAACCCTATCCACGCCGGACTAAGAAAACCGACTTGCACGCGAACCGGCAAAGCTTCGGAGGATAAAATGTACGAGGTGAACAAGCATTGGATCATAGGTATGGCTTTTCTGCTCTCGCTGTCTGCCTATGCAGACCGCGATCGGGTGGATAGTTTGCTGAACCTGCTTCCGTCAGTGGAAGATTCGGTCCGTATTGATGTGCTTGAGAAACTGATAGTCGCTCATGAAGACATGAGCAATGACAGTGTTGTCCTTTTCGGGCAGCAGATGCTGGACTACGCCCGTACCAAAAGAAATGTAAGTGGAACGGCACGGGCCATGCTCTACCTGGGGAAGGCTTACCATGGCAAAGGCCTGGATGATGAAGCCCTGGTATTTCTATATAAGGCCCGCGACATGTTCGATGCCAGCAAAGATCAAAGAGGACTTGGTCTTGCATACACCTTTATCGGAGCCATTCAGGAAAATCAAGGCCGGCATGATAAGGCACTCGGATACTACTTTAAAGCGCTGAAAATCTTTGAGGATACCGATGACCTGGATGGAAAAGCCAATGTGTTCAACAACATGGGTAACCTTCACCAGAAGCAGTACAACTACCGGGAAGCCCTGAAATTTTATACCCGGTCCATGGATATGTATAAAAAACTCGGGAAGCGCGATAAGGTAGCTGCACTGCTTAATAATGCCGCCACGGCGCATAACAGTTTGAATGAGGTGGATAAGGCCATGGAGTTGAACTTTGAGGCCCTAAGAACCTATGAAAGGACGGAGAATGTCAGGGGTATCGGAACAGTGGCCAACAACATCGGAGTGATATACTGCCAGAAGGGTTTGTACAGGGATGCCATGAAATATTTTAAGCAGGCGCTCGGTATGGCCAGGAAGGTAGGCGATCAGAACCTGATCGCAGGGGCGCTTTGCAATATGGGTGAAGCTCAGATATACCTGGGCAACTACATTGCGTCCATGCAGTATTTTGATGAAGGTATTGAACTGAACAAACGGTTGAGGAATGAGAACCAACTCGTGGGTGCCTATGAAGGCCTGACGTTGCTTTATGAAGAAACGGGGCAGGTGGACAAAGCATTGGAGACCTACAAAAAAGCGGCTGCGATCAAAGAGCGATTGCTGGATGATGAGAGATCCCGTACCATGGCGGAATTGCAGGCCAATTACGAAAGTGAGCAGAAGGAGAAGGAAATCGCATACCAGATGCTGGTCATCGACAAACAAAAGTCTGAGAACCGGTTTCTTACCGTGTTGATGTTGCTTGCAGCCATGTTACTCCTGGCGGTGATCTACGGTTATTTCCGGATCAGGAAGAACAGCCGCGAACTGGAGAAACTTTCCATCGTGGCAAGTAAAACTCATAACGGGGTTATGATCTATGACAAGGAAGGTAAGGTTGAATACATCAACGATGGCTTTGTCAGTTTGAGCGGATACAGTGTTGACGAGATTATAAAGGAGAAGGGTTCAACGATTCAGAAGATCAGTTCCAATCCCGACATCGAACATGTGCTGGAAAAGGTACTCACATCCAAGATCCCATTGTCCTATGTGGCGATGACCAAAGCCAAAGACGGCAGAAAACTTTGGATCAGCACGACATTATCACCTGTGTTCAATGAGAAAGGCGAAGTGCAGAAGATCGTAGCCATAGACACTGATTTTACGGAGAGTAAAAGAAAGTCAGAAGAGATTGAGAAAAGCATTGCCTACGCAAAAAAAATCCAGGAAGCCATTCTTCCCATGCGGAATCAGATTGCACTGGCCTTCCCGGAATCGTTTATCCTTTACCGGCCCAAGGCAGTGGTCAGTGGTGATTTTTACTGGTACGCGGAGAAGAATGGGTACAAGTACATCGCCGTGGCGGATTGCACAGGACATGGTGTGCCCGGGGCATTCATGTCGGTTTTGGGAAGCAACGCGATGAATCAGATCATCCGGAGAGAGGAATTTGACGACCCGGCCACTATCCTGAATGCGCTTCACAGGGCCATAAGAAAATCACTCAAGCAAGATATTGAAGGATCTGAGTCCAGGGAGGGAATGGATATTTCCCTCTGCCGTGTTGACCAGGCGAACGGGACGCTGTTGTATGCCGGGGCCAACCGGCCATTATTTCTCACAAGAAAAGGAAAGTTGCATGAAACAGCGCCGGATAAATTTCCCATTGGAGGTTATCAGTCAGAGACCGAACGGCGGTTTACGCAACATGAGATCAGATATGAGAAAGGAGATATGATCTACCTCTTTACCGACGGATATCCCGACCAGTTCGGGGGACCGAAGGGAAAGAAGTTCATGAATAAGCGTTTCCGTGAACTGGTGCTCAGTATGAACGGGTCTTTACCTGATGTTCAGCGAAAAGCTGTTGAGGACAGGTTTCTTGACTGGAAAGGTTCGGAAGAGCAGATCGATGATATCCTGGTGATCGGAATCCGACTTTGATCAACCGGCCATATGTGATTCCAGGTCTGCGATGAGTTCCTTCAGGAATGTATCCGTTTGTTCCAGAAAATCCACATACTCCGATTTGTAGTACTGACCATCCTTATCAAACCATTTCTCGATTCCATAATAAGAAGCCTGCTTCCAATTGATCTTCTCGATGCGGTAGCTGTAACCATTTTCCTTGCATGTTACGCTGATATCGTATACCACCAGGCCGGCATTGTCTTTCGTGCCTGTTTTGGGATTTAAGCTCTTGATCTGGAAACGTGCCACACCGCTGATAAGACCTTTTTCTTCGTCCCTTTCACGAAATACACTGGTTGGGTTTTTATAGTATCCGTTAAACCAGGCAAGGCACTTCTTATATAAATCCGCTTGACTTCCAGTGGCTGCCTGTTCTCCTTTATACACGATGAGATCATTCTCTCTTGGCATCTCCGGTGCCTCTTTTTCAGGCTCGCTGTCTTTGTCTTTTTTCTTTTGTGCAGATGCCGGCATGGTTGCCAGACAAAGGCCGATAAAAACAAACAGACAGGCAAAAAAGTTCTTTTTCATAGGGCTCGTTTTTGTTGCATTCCAAGTTAGCCATTTTTTTCATAGAAGCCAGGCGCGATTCCTTCGGCCCTTAACAAATCTTCAGGCAGGGTGATCTTGATATTTGCGGCATCCCCGGCCACCGTATGTATAGCATGCCCGCAGGACTCCATAAGGGAAGCGTCATCGGCAAAGCGGCCGGATCCGTTTTGCTCATATGCTTCCAGGAGTTCCTGTCTACGGAAAATCTGCGGTGTTTGTACACTTATGAACCTGTCCCTGTCAACCGCCTTGCTGGTATGATCTCCGGTGCGCTCTCTCAGGCTGTCGGTTATGGGTAGAACCGGGATGGCATTTCCGTGTTGATGACTTTGTTGAAGCAGCCGTTGAAACAACTCGCCGGAAACAAAGGGCCTCACACCATCGTGGATGGCAACGAACTTATCATTTCCTTCTAATCCTTTCAAACCGTAATGCACAGATGCCTGTCTTTCAGCTCCTCCTTCGAATACCTGATGGGGAATGCGGCAACCAAACTTCTGGCAGATACCAGACCATTGTTCGATGAACGTCTTGGGAAGGACCAGTCCGATCGCAGCATCAGGTGCACATGCATGCAGATTCTCAAGGGTATGCAAAAGGATAGGCTTCCCTGCAAAAAGCATGAATTGTTTGGGAATATCCGAACCCATCCGGCTACCGGAACCACCGGCAACAATCAGTATAGAAATATCCATGGTTTCTTGTCCCATGGGTCTGGGGCTTAAAGAATGAGCATCGCGTCGCCGTAGGAAAAGAACTTATACTTCTCCTTTATGGCGATTTTGTATGCTTCCATGGCCAGGTCATAGCCTGCAAATGCGGAAACCATCATTAACAATGTTGATTCCGGCATATGGAAATTCGTGATCATGCAATTTGCAATGCTAAAGTCGTAGGGAGGAAAAATAAATTTATTTGTCCAGCCTTTGTATGGTTTCAATTCACCCGCTGTTGACACGGATGTTTCAATGGCCCTCATGGTGGTGGTACCCACTGCACAAACACGACGTTTGCTCTTCTTGGCCGCATTCACAATATCGCAACAGGGTTGTTCAATGATGATCTCTTCAGAGTCCATCTTATGTTTTGTGAGGTCTTCCACTTCCACGGGACGGAAACTGCCCAGTCCAACGTGAAGTGTAAGTTCTGCGAAATTCACGCCTTTCAGCTCGAGGCGTTTTAAAAGCTCACGGCTGAAGTGAAGGCCTGCAGTTGGCGCGGCAACCGCACCTTCATTTTTGGCATATACCGTTTGGTAACGCTCTTTATCGGCAGACTCCACCTTCCGTTTGATGTATTTTGGAAGAGGTGTTTCACCAAGTGATAGCACAGTTTCTTTGAACTCTTCGTACGAGCCATCAAATAAAAAGCGAAGGGTACGTCCCCTTGAGGTCGTATTATCAATCACTTCCGCAACGAGTACATCATCATCGCCGAAGTACAGTTTGTTGCCGATGCGGATCTTTCTCGCCGGATCCACCAGCACATCCCAAAGGCGGCTCTCCCGGTTCAGTTCTCTCAACAGGAATACTTCGATCTTGGCGCCGGTCTTTTCCTTGTTGCCATAAAGTCTGGCTGGGAAAACCCGCGTATTGTTAAGGATCATCACGTCCTGGTCATCGAAGTATTCAATGATATCCTTGAATTTGCGATGTGTTATGCTGCCGTCTTCCCGGTTAACGACCATGAGTTTGGACTCATCTCTTGTTTTTGCCGGATGAAGTGCCACCTGTTCGGGGGGCAGTTTGAACTTGAATTGGGATAGTTTCATATATGCGAACGTCTTCGGACCCCAAAAATCTTGGGGGGTGCAAATATATTAAATTTTGCAGGCATTCATTGATTTAAGCCTATTTTTTAGTTAAGGGATCGGCATACGTTGAAAGTTGCCTGATCAAATCATCCGGTGACATGGCATTTTCAAGCCGGAAGTCACCAATTCTTGTACGGGTCAGTGTTTCAAGGTACCCGCCGCAACCGAGTTGGTTTCCAAGGTCCCTGGCCAGAGACCTGATGTACGTGCCCTTGCCGCAAACTACTCTGAAATAGACCATTGGCAGGCTTACTGATACGATCTCAAACCGCATCACCTCCACATCGTTTCCTTCGAGATTCACTTCCTTCCCCTTCCGGGCAAGGTCGTAGGCCCTTTTCCCATTTACCTTTTTGGCGGAGAAGACAGGCGGCACCTGTTTGTAACCACCTTCAAAGTAGTGTGCAGCCTCCACGATCATTTCATGGTTGATGCCTTCCAGCGGATAAGTCTTACTGATCTCGGTTTCTTTGTCACAGGAAGGCCTTTCGGCGCCCAGACAGATCGTCCCGGTATACTCTTTTTCCGCGCCCTGGATGGATGATATTTCTTTGGTCTTTTTCCCGGTACATAGAATCAGCAGGCCTTCGGCCAGTGGATCCAGGGTTCCGGCATGTCCCACCTTGGCGCCCAGGTGTCTGCGAAGCTTCTTGATCACATCAAAGGAAGTCCACTCCAAGGGTTTATGGATCAGGAGGATCTCTCCTTCCTCGAATTTGTATGGTCTTAGTTTATCCAAAAAGGATCGCTGCGGTTCCTGCAACAAGGCAGTATATGGCAAACCAGGTGAGTTTCCCTTGTCTTACAATCCGGATCATCCAGTGACAGGCAATCAGACCAGATGCAAAGGCTGCGACAAATCCCACCATCAGGGGAACTGCCGACGTGTTCCCGCCAAATTCGCCGTCCATGATGCTTTTAACGTTTGCACCTAAGATCGGGACCAGCACCATTAGAAAAGAGAAACGGGTGGCTTCTTCTTTACTTATACCCAACATAAGTGCCGTAGCAATGGTGGATCCTGATCTGGAAATACCGGGCATGACAGCGACCGCCTGAGAAACGCCAATGACAAAGGCACGCGGCAGATTCAAAGGTTTTCCTTCCCGGCCAAGATATCTTGTCAGAAGAAGCAGGAATGCGGTGATCAACAGCATTCCTCCCACCAGTGGGACATTTCCCAGGGCCACGGATTCCAGCTCATCTTTAAAGAACAATCCCACGATTCCAACCGGGACCATGGAAATGGCCAGGTAAGTGATGTATTTGGTTTCTTCGGTGAATGGTATGCGAATGCCTTGGGTAATCAGACGTATGATATCCTTGCGGAAGTATACCAATGTGCTAAGTACGGTGGCACCATGAACGACAATAGTGAAGGTCAGATCTTCCTGGTATTTGATACCAAGCAGTGCTTTGCCGATTTCGATGTGGCCGCTGCTGCTGATGGGAAGAAATTCCGTTAGACCCTGGATCAGGCCCAGGAGTAAGGCCTGAAGAACCGACATATCAGGAGCGGTTTTTTTTCATGATAGCGAAAATACCCATCACATATCCTGCCAGTACAATCAGAGGAGCAACACTGATCCGCCTGGTACTGAAGATGTCCTCACTGAACGAATGCAGATCGTCGGTTCCGCCACCTGCCATCAGGATAAAACCCAGAATTACCACCGCGATGCTGATAAGAAGCAGGCGGTAATTCGTTGATGTAAAGGCGAAGGAGGATTTTGCTTTGTCTTCCATAACTGTCTTAATTCGATGCAAACATAGTGAATCCGAAAATACATACCATGTTAAGACCTGTTAACAAGTGTTGTTATCTCATGACTTTAGTAGAGATCGTCGGCTTTCAGCCTCAGGAACCTGCGTACAGAGAAAAATGTTGATATCCATGATATGCTGATACCAATAAATACGATGCCTCCGAACAAAGGCAACAACAGGTCCGGTTCGGCAATGGTAAACACCTCAGGATATTCTGCCCGGAGGTAAAACAATATGGAAAGTAAAAGCACTACGGCGATCAGGGAAGCGAAGATGCCCTGTATTACCCCATTGGCCAGAAACGGTCTGCGTATAAAGCCCTGAGTAGCACCAACAAGTTGCATGCTCCTTATCAGGAAACGCCTTGAATAGATTGCCAGTCTGATGGTGTTGTTGATGAGTGCCACCGCGACGAGTAAAAGCAGACCGGAGAATGACAGCATGATCACGCTGATCTTCCTCAGGTTGCTGTTCACTGCTTCGATCAGGTTTTCTTCTTTCACCAGTTCATCGATCATCTTATTTTCCATGACATGTGCGGTGATCCAGGTCAGGCTATCATTGTTTGCGTAGTTGGCATGTACAAAAACATCAATAGAAGGAAGCAATGGGTTTTTTCCGATGAATGAAATAAAATCTTCACCCAACTCCTCCTCCATGATATGGGCAGCCTCTTCCTTGCTTACATAATTGGTATGGCGAACATAATTTTCCGCCTCAAGAGATTTTTGAAACTGGAGAATCTCCACCTCTTTTGTGGATTCCTTGAAAAACACCGTAAATCCGATATTTTCCTTTACGTAATCAGATATCTGCTGGCCCTGAAGGATAATGAGTCCGAGAGAACCCAGAACAAAAAGAACAAGGGCCATACTTACCACAGTGGAAAGATAGGATGACCGCCAGCCTTTCGGTGTCCGTGCTGCTTTTCTTTTTTTCGTCATGCTTTTTCAGGCTCTTGTCAATTCGTGTTGAGAATCTCGAAGAGTTCGTCTAGTTTGGGGGTCAGGATAATTTCAGTACGCCTGTTTTTCTGCCGTGCTTCCTTGGTATCTGCCGGGTCAATGGGTACGTATTCACCTCTTCCGGCGGCCGTCAACCTTTTTGGATCCACGCCCCGGTTTTCGGTGATGATCTTTACAATCGCTGTGGCCCTCATAACGCTGAGGTCCCAGTTGTCCTTGACTTGTCCACTACCTTTCAAAGGCACATTGTCTGTATGCCCTTCGATCAATACGTTGATATCTTTGTTGTCCGCCAGTACCTGGGCCAGTTTACCCAACGCATCCTGTCCTTTTGTATCTACCTTATAGCTGCCTGAGGCAAACAGCAGACTTTCCTCAAGAGAAACGTAAACCTTTCCATTCTTTTGCTGGATGGTGAGACCTTTGTTCTCAAAACCCAACAAAGCTTCGGTTACCTTCTTTTTCAAATCAGCAACGGCTGCTTCCTTTTTGTCCAGAATGTCCTGGAGCTCTGCAACCTTTGCTTCCCTGTCCTTCAATTCGCCACTCAGCTTTTCCAGGTTTTGTTTTTTGGTATTCAGTTCCCTTTCGAGTGACTTAAGGGCATCTTCCTTGGACTGAAGAGAGGTTTGGGTAGACTGAAGTTCACGCATCAGTTTTTCGGTTTCATACCGGTTGCCGGCCAGCATTTCCTTGTTTTTGTCCAGCAGAAGCTCATATGTTTCATTCAGTTTGTCATAGTTCACAGTCATTTGTCTCAGTGACTTTCCAAGTACCGTGGTATCGGAAGAGAGCCCGTCTATTTGCTTTTTGATATCCGAAAGGGAAGCTTCCAATTCTGTAGATTTTACGGTGAGTTCCTCATTCCTGGACTTAAGTAATGCATTGTCTGCCTCACAGCGCTCCTGCTTTGCCTTGATCTCTTCGAATTTCCTTGCAGGAACACAAGCCTGAAAGAAGGATAGTACTGAGGCAATTGTACATATATAAGCGATCCGGTGAATATTTTTCATGTAAGATGGGTTTGAGATCATCATTGGGGTGTCTAAAATCCGTTCCGGCAAATTTGCATTTTTTTCCTGACAATACCGGATTACAGCTCAACGGAATGTCAGTTATGAGCATGAACGGGAAACATAGGCCCGGTAGCATACGTTAAATGAGAAACATCCTTGTGTTATGAAAAAACTCAATAAAGATTGGATCACGGAGAAGTGGATTGATTTTGAGTATAAAAAATACCTGCTGCTGGCATATTTACAGGAGGTTAGCTCACATTTCGATGCCGTTAAACTGTACCCGGTTCTGGCCGAGCTGATTGAACATCACAGAAACCTGGTGGAACTGAAGGAACAAACCCAGCAAATGAATGAGTCCTTTCCAAAAAAGCTGAAAAGCTTTTCCAGTGAAAAAATGACATTGATGTACGAGCGGTTGATCCAGGATGATGATCTGATCAGGGAGATTGAAGAGATCATCGGGTATTCGTTGCCCAGGTTTGAATACTATCTTGATGAAGGAAAAAAGATATATGAATTTATAGAGTCCCATATGCACATTTCTCCGGTGGGTGTCACACCCTTGTATCCTTATGAAGGTTATTTCATCCTCGACGGTACGTCTGTATCCGGTTGCAGGGTTTTTGAATACAAAATGACACTTATCGAGGAGCCGGAGGGAAAATACAGGGCGGTGCATACCCGTTTTCTGACAGAGTATAAGCGGTCCCTGAACCATACGTTTGAAGGGATCAAAGAGGATTTGATACGTCATAGGCATGAGTTGCCGAATCCAGCTACATATGCGATCGAATCGGAACTAAGCATTCCGGAGAATGAAACATTCCTTCCGATGGCCAAAAGATTGCTGGTCCGATATATTTACAAGGAAACAGGGATGGCCTGAACACAGACATGGACATAAAAAAACCAGCTGTACGTACAGCTGGTTTTTTTATGTCCGGTCAACGGAATTATTTTTTCGCAGTCTTCTTATTTGAATCCGCGGACATATCGAAATATACATCCGTGAGCTTCCGGTACTCCATCGGGTTGATGGGGAAGTTCTTCACATATGGTTGCAGAAGACGGTAATTTTCTTCGTAGTAGATGATCATGACTACTGCATCATCCATGACCTGCTGGTCTGCTTTCTGGTAAAGCGCGTACCGTTCTTTATCGTCTACGGTATGCAGTGCAGCATTGAAGAGACTGTCAAATCTTGCGCTCCTGTAGCGGAAGGTATTCAGGAGGGATTTTTCCTCCATGCTGTTAGGTACGTGTGCGCTTGAGAACAGTGTCAGGAAGCTTTCCGGTTCAGGGAAGTCGGACAACCATCCACCACGCCAGAAGCGGGCTTTCCCGGATTCCACATTCTCCAGGTGCTGGGCAAATGGCATCACATTCATCTCAACATTGATTCCGAGATTATCAACGAGCATGTTTTGCACAACCTCAGCCACCTGTATGTTTCTTGCACCTCCGCTATTGAGTTGTAAAGTAACGGGTGGAAAACCCCTTCCTTCCGGATACCCCGCCTCGGCCAGGAGTTGCTTTGCCTTTTCCGGGTTGTATTCATAACCCCGAATGCCCTCTGAATTGTATGCTTTGGCAGAGTTGGTGCCACGGTCAAAGATGGGAGGTACGAATCCGTAATTTCCCGGGATACCCTCACCTCTCAAGGTGTAGTTTATGATCTTTTTGCGGTCGATCGCATAGCTGAATGCCTTCCGTACCCTGATATCATTAAACACCTTATCTGTTTGAAGGAATCCATAGTATTGTGTACCCATGGCAGGACTGATCTGAAGGTCATACCCCAGATTGCCTTTGGCGTTCTCCAGGTCCTCCAGAATCTCATCAATCATCTCTACGGGAAGCTTGAACACCATGTCAAGATTTTGCTTCTTGAATTCCAGAAATTCGGATTTCTTTTCCTTCACAAAAGTGAATTTCACCGCGTCGAGATATGGCAATGCATTTCCATGTTTGTCCTTGCCCCAGTATTTGTCATTTCTTTCAAGGATAACGGCATCCCCTTCTTTGACCTGTTTCACTTTAAACGGGCCGGTGCCCACGCATTTTATGCGCATTTCATCACCGTACTTTTCAAGCGCTTCTTTCGGGAATACCCAGGTATACGGGGTGGTCAGAAGGTTCAGGAATCCGCCGTAAGTATCTACAAGTTCAATTTGAAGGGTATAATCGTCTACCGCTTTCACACCGGTAACGCCTTCTGCCAAAGGTGAACCGTCTACAGTTGACTGATAATAGGCATTGGCACCTTTTACCCTGTCGCGGAATACCCAGAAACCTGCATTCATAGGATCGGCAGTACACAGCCGTGTAAAGCTATATACAAAGTCTTTGGCTGTGACTTCCCTGCCTTTGCCTTCCGGAAAACAAGGGTCGTCATGGAACATCACCCCTTTGCGAATATGGAAGGTATAGGTGTTGGTAGAATCGTTTACCTCCCAGCTTTCAGCTACTCCGGTAGTCAGGCTGAGGTCGTTCTGATTGAACAGGATCAATCCCTCATAAACCTGGTTAGCGATGCGATGAGAAACAATCTCATAAACGTTCAGTGGAAAGAGATTACGAAAATCTTCCTCCTCGTTGATGCGGAATACTCCGCCGTAGTTTACACCACCTTTGGCGGATTGTTGTTCCTGTTCAGGTCCAGGATCCCCGCATCCGGCCAGTGCGGCCATGGTGACTAAATACAAGAAGGCAATTCTTTTCATATTCTTCGCATGTTTGTAACAGAAATCTTACACGATGATCAAGGTACAAATATAAAAATATATCAACACTACCAAACTTACATAGGGTATACCTGTACGTACTTTTTTACCCGTATACAAAAGTCATTGGCCTTTCCTGTCCCGGGTGGAAATGAATTGACGTTAAAGCCGTTATCTTAGCATCGTAACCTGCACATACATTTGAACAGGAAGTATAAGATCTTATGCCTGACGGTTGTGGGCACAGTAACCACTACACTGGCGCAGGATGTGGATGAAAAACGGGTTTTCATTCCCGCATCTGCACTGACCGATACTGTGCGTGTAGATACGTTGAGCCTGATCCCTGGCTCGGTTCACCTGTTCGTTTCCGGAACACCTGTAGATAGCAACGTTTACCAGCATGATGATGCCAGAGGACGGATTTTTCTGAACCCCGTGTGGCGTGAGGGTTTGAATAAGAATGATACCCTGCTGATCCGTTACCGAACGCTGCCATACCTGATTTCCGAAAGAGCCCAAAACAAGGTCCCTGAGCAATGGATTCAACATAGCCCGGAAGTGTCCAACCCGTTCACCTATAAACCCTCAATAAAGAACCCAACCCAGGATCTTTTCGGTTTTTCATCACTGTCCAGGTCTGGTAACCTTACCCGCGGAATCATGATCGGAAATAATCAGGACCTATCGGTCAATTCCAGTATGGACCTGCAGTTCTCTGGTAAACTGAACGATCAGATGGAAGTGCGGGCGGCCATTTCGGATGATAACATACCGATTCAACCGGACGGCAACACAGCAGCCATCCAGGATTTTGATCAGGTGTACATCGAATTAAGCAGCCACGACAGCAAGCTTATCGCCGGTGATTTTCAGTTGATCTCACCACAGAGCCATTGGCTGCATTTTAACAAAAGGAACCAGGGACTTGGCTATGAAACGGCTTTCAACATGGCGGATAGTCAGCGGGTCTCTGTGTCTGCAAATGTTGCAGTTTCCAAGGGGAAATTTGCAAGACAGATTGTTCCGGGTCAGGAGGGAAATCAGGGACCATACCGGCTCAGGGGGGCGGAAAATGAAACCTACATAGTAGTGTTGGCAGGTACGGAAAGGGTTTACCTGAATGGAATGTTGCTGGAACGGGGCCAGGAAAATGACTATGTGATCAACTACAATACAGCGGAGGTAACCTTTACTGCTCGTCGTATGATCACCAAGGATTCCCGCCTGGTGTTCGAATTTCAGTATACCGACCGTAATTATGCCCGTTCTATGATCTTTGCAAGAACGGGCTGGCAAGGCAGAACCTCTGACTTCCAGGTGTCTGTCTATTCAGAACAGGATAACAAGAATCAACCGCTTCAGCAGGATCTGTCCCAGGGTGACAAACAATTGCTGTCTGATGCGGGAGATGATCCTACAAAGGCTGTTCGCCCGGCCGTGGATTCCGTTGGTTTTGGTGATTCGGAAGTGCGGTATGTCAAAATAGATTCTGCAGGTTATACCGTCTATGTTTATTCAACCGATCCCACCAAGGCTGTATACCGGCTTGCTTTCACTTATGTTGGTACCGGAAAGGGAAACTATAAACAGATCAAGAGTGCAGCGAACGGTCGGGTGTTTCAATGGGTGATGCCACAGGCCGGAATTCCGCAGGGAGATTATGAACCGGTGCGTCAACTGATCGCTCCGAAGAACCGGCGGATGGTCACGGCACGTTGGGCAGAGCAACTCTCCAGGCGTTCTTCATTTACAGCAGAAGGCGCATGGTCCGAACAGGATCAGAACCTGTTCTCTTCGCTGGACTCCCACGATGATCACGGTCCGGCCATATCCCTTTCCTGGGATCGCAGAATGCCGAATGATACCTCCCGACAATGGAGAACATCGCATGCCCTGAGTTATGAATTTCAGCATCGTTATTTCAAACCTGTTGAACGCATCAGAACAGTGGAATTCGAGCGGGACTGGAACTTGTCCGCATTAACGGATACCACATCGCAGCATTTCGGAGGATTTTTGTGGCAAGCACAGTATAAGAAGCAACTTGAGATATCCTGGGATATCCGTACCCTTCTCCGGGATACGGTTTACAAAGGAATAAGGAATGCATGTACACTCCGGTGGGCACCATCCAGGTGGCGTGCAAATGCAAAGGTGAGTCTGCTGAATGCCAATGGTTCTGACATTCGTTCCGGGTTTTTAAGATATGATACCGGACTTGAACGTTTGTGGGGTCAGATCCGTCTGGGGGTATTGGTTGAAGGCGAGAACAATACGTTGCTTCAAACCAAAGGAGATTCACTGATTGCCCCGTCCGCCTCATGGAATGCCTGGCAGGTATATCTTGCCAGCAGGGATTCTACCAGGCTAGGGTATAAATTATACTATGGTGAACGTAATGATGATCAGCCCACCGGCAGGAATCTCATCCAGGCTTTCCATGCGCAACAGGCCGGATTGGACCTTTCCGTGATCATGGCACCTGGCCACCGGTTTCGGGGTAGTGTGGCATGGCGTTCACTTGAAGTTATCGATACGACCTTAACGGATATCAAACCGGAGGAAGTGCTTAATATCCGGCTGGAACACCGATACCAAGCCAAGGCCGGTTGGTTACGCTCTTCTTTGTTTTATGAATCTTCCAGTGGCCTGGAGCTGAAAAAAGAATTCATTTACCTGGAGGTACCTTCCGGGCAGGGAAATTTTTCCTGGACCGATTACAACGGAAATGGGGTGAAGGAACTTGATGAGTTTGAAGTGGCCCTGTTTCCAGATCAGGCCCGGTATATCCGTGTGTTTACACCAACACAGGAATATGTAAAGGTGTATAACCAGCAATTCAGCCATGCGGTGTTTATTCAACCTACCAGTCGCAAACAGGAGCCTTCGGCACTCAGGCGTCTGGCAGACCGGTTTTCCAATCAATTCTCTTATCGGTTGCAGAGAAAGACCGGGGAACAAGCTACACTCGACCTGTTCAATTATACGAAGGAACTGAACGGTTTGGTAAGTGTGAATGCCGGATTGCGGAATACGGTATCGTTTAACAGGAATAAGGGCAAAGTCGGGGTAGATATGCAGTGGCTCGATGCCTTTAACCGAACGCTGCTGATCAACGGTCCTGAATGGACACGTAACCGTACATGGCAAACAACCGGCCGGTGGACCATGAGTAAGGTATTTACTTTCCAACTGATGCGGGGATACGGAAACAAAGTGAGCCGCTCCGAATTTTTTGTGAAACGCAATTACCTGATACGGTCAGAGGAGACGGAAGGCAAATTCACCTACCAGCCGAACCCTTCGAACCGGTGGTCTGTGATCATGAACCTTGGACATAAACAGAACGCCGTGGAATACGGTGATGAGGAAGCATTCAAGAAGGAAGGTGCCGTGGAAGCTTCCATTAATGTACCGGATAAGGGAAGCGTCATGTCCAGGATAAGCTACGTGTTCTTTGAGTACAACGGCGAGCAGAACAGTCCCCTGGGTTTTGAGATGCTTTCAGGACTGCGAACAGGCCGTAACTTCACCTGGTCACTCGGCTGGCAGCGGAATCTTGCAAAGAACCTGCAACTGGAATTACAATATAGCGGTCGCAAGCCCGGAGCGTTGAAAACCATTCACACCGGAAGTGCACAGGTAAGAGCGTTCTTCTAAGCCTTACAAAATTCCTGGAATGCTCCGCTTAGATTTTCGGCGATCATTTCAGCCGTCCTGCCTTCAATATGGTGCCGTTCAATGAAGTGCACCAATTTGCCGTCCTTGAACAAGGCCACGGAAGGCGAAGACGGAGGATATGGCATCATGTAGCTGCGTGCCTTGGCGGTGGCTTCCTGATCCTGACCGGCAAAAACTGTGGTCAGCTTGTCCGGTTTGATGCCTCCGGTTAGTGCCATCTTTACACCGGGGCGGGCCATGCCGGCTGCGCAACCGCAAACGGAATTCACCACAACCAATACCGTCCCCGCTGTGTTCGACAATACTTCATCCACTTCATTCGCTGTCCTGAGTTCAACAAATCCTACTTCTGTCAGGTCCTGGCGCATAGGCGCTACCAATTCTTCTGGGTACATGCGATTTTCTTTTAATAGGTTTGCAGCAAAATTAATAAAATCTTGTCTGTTAGGGGGCGGAATCATATATTTACCGCCCTCTCCACGTTGATCGACCATAATACCAGTTATCTTAAACCAAAGTAATCTTTGATTATGAACACTATTCTGAAAAAATCCCTGCAGGCATCCATCGCCCTTGCTGCCTTGCTGTCCGTAACTGCTGTGAATGGCCAGCAGGCAGGGCCCAGGCTCATAGAGAAAGTTGAGAAAAAGGGAAGCGAAATCATCATTCCCTATGAAAAATATCAATTGAGTAACGGACTTACCCTGCTGATCCACGAAGATCATTCTGATCCGGTGGTGCATGTGGATGTGACCTACCATGTGGGTTCGTCCAGGGAAGATGTCGGTAAATCCGGCTTCGCTCACTTTTTCGAACATATGATGTTCCAGGGGTCCGACAACGTGGCGGATGATGAGCATTTTAAGATCGTGACCGAGTCAGGTGGAACCATGAACGGTACCACCAACCAGGACCGTACCAATTACTTCGAGACCGTCCCGAGCAATCAGCTGGAAACCATGCTGTGGCTTGAGGCCGACAGGATGGGGTATTTCCTGGATGCGGTCACCAAAGAAAAGTTTGAAATCCAAAGAGAGACCGTTAAAAACGAACGCGGACAGAATTATGATAACCGTCCGTATGGTCTCGTTTCCGAAAAAATGGGTGAGGCCATGTATCCCTATGGTCACGGATATTCATGGACAACCATCGGTTACATCGAAGACCTGAACAGGGCGAATCTGGATGATCTTAAAAAATTCTTCCTTCGCTGGTACGGACCTAACAATGCCACCCTTACCGTTGCAGGCGACTTTAACAGCAAGGACGTATTGGCCATGGTACAGAAATATTTCGGGCCTATTCCTTCCGGACCATCCATTCCGGCGGTAAAGAAGGACAAGATATCACTCGATAACAACCGGTACATCTCTTATGTGGATAAGATCAGGTTCCCATTGCTGGTGATGGCCATGCCTACCGTTCCGAACCGCCACGAGGACGAAGCGCCACTGGATATGCTTTCCGATATCCTTGGCGGCGGAAAGACTTCGATCTTCTACCAGAACTTTGTGAAATCCCAAAAAGCCCGCTATGCGAGTGTAAGCCATCCCTGTACAGAGCTGGCAGGAGAATTCACGTTTATGGTTTACGCTTATCCTGGTACTTCACTGAAGGATATGGAACAACTGGCACGTGAGTCGGTTCTCGAATTTGAAACCAGGGGAGTGAATGATGAGGATATCAAGAAGTTCATCGCAAACTACGAATCACAAACCATCAACTCCCTGACCAGTGTTAGCGGTAAAGCTTCAACCCTGGCATCCTATCAGACCTTCACCGGAAACCCGAACTACATTTCGAAGGATCTGGAACGCTACAGAAAGGTGACCAAGGAAGATGTGATGAGGGTTTACAATCAGTACATCAAGGGAAAGCCGGCGGTGATCCTGAGTGTGATCCCCGAAGGGCAGGAAGATATGATAGCTGCTGCGGACAATTTTAAACGACCTACCTCGGGCGATGCACCGAATCATGATGCGGATTACAAAGACCTGGTGTACAACAAAGGGAAAGATACTTTCGATCGTTCGGTGCGCCCGGCCGCCGGTCCGAACCCGGTGATCAAGGTACCTGATTTCTGGACAGAAAATTTTGAAAATGGTATCCGGGTGATCGGCGCTGCCAACAATGAAGTCCCCGTGGTATCCGTGCAGATATCCATTCCTGCAGGTCACCGGATGGAAAGCGTGGATAAAGCAGGCGTATCTCAAATGATGGCTTCCATGCTGCACGAAGCAACCACCAAGAGTTCTTCGGAAGAGATCACCAGAAAGCTGGATTTGCTTGGTAGCTCGGTAAACATCGGTAGCAGCGATGAATACCTCACAGTGAATGTGCTATCTCTGAAGAAGAACCTCAAGGCGACCATGGACATCGCCCGGGAAATGCTGATGAGTCCGAAATTTGATGAAGCAGACTTTGACCGGATCAAGAAACAGCAATTGGAGGCGGTAAAAAGCCGCGGAACAAGTGCCACTACCATTGCCAACAACGTGTATGATAAATTGCTGTATCGCTCCGGTGTGATGTCAGTACCAGCCAGCGGAACAGAGCAGTCACTCGAATCCATGACGCTGGCGGATGTAAAAGCATTCTACGATAAAGTAGTGGCTCCCGATCATGCGATGGTGGTGGTTGTTGGAGATGTGGATAAAGCAACGGCCCTTGGCCAATTGACTTTCTTAAAAGAGCAGAAGAAGAAAGGCGTGGTTGTGCCTAAAGAATCAGATATTCCTGTTATCGACAAAACAAGAATCTATCTGGTGGATAAAGAAGGTGCTCCTCAGTCAGAGATCAGGATCGGTTACCTGGCCATGCCTTATGATGCGCTGGGAGAACGCTATCGCAGCTTTATCATGGCCTATCCACTCGGAGGTGCGTTTAACAGCCGGATCAACATGAACCTGCGGGAAGATAAAGGATATACCTACGGCGCCCGGGGATACTTCGGAGGTTCAAAATATGTAGGTCCTTTTACTGCATCTGCAGCCGTGCGTGCGGATGCCACGGCGGCTTCGGTGAAGGAATTCATGATGGAGATTTCCAATTATGCCCAGAACGGCGTAACGGAACAGGAGCTGAACTTCACAAAAATGTCCATTGGCCAAAGCGATGCAAGGGCATACGAGACCCCTTCCCAGAAGGCATCCTTCCTTCGCAGGATTCTGGAATACAAGTTGGACAAGGATTTTGTAGCCAAGCAGAACGAGATTCTTCAAAAGATGTCTAAAAGTGACATTGATGCCCTCGCCAAAAAACACCTTCCGTATGACAAACTCGTGATTGTTGTGGTAGGTGATAAGAAAAGCAACATGGAGGCTTTGAAGGAACTGGGATACCAGATCGAAGAACTGGATATCGACGGTAATCCTGCCATGGAATAAGGCAGGAATCCAAAAGTCATAAAATACAAAGGCCGGAGAGGTAACTCTCCGGCCTTTTTTATGGGTGCATATCCGGTGTCAGATCTGCTTTACATAGCAGCGCCTGCTCTTATGTTGTATGTGATCGTAGTTCTTCCAGTTTGAGATCACGTTCTGGTTTGTATCGAATATTCCTGTGGTTTCCATGGTGTTGATGCCTGCCTTGAGCATTTCGTTCTGCAATTCACTGATCAGGATCACCGCCACTCCCGATGATTGGTGTTCCTGCTTGACACCGGTGAGCAACATATCGATCACATCGGGTTTTTTCAGTGCCTTGAGTACGTGCAGAAATCCAAATGGGAACAGCTTGCCTTTTGCCTTTTGCATGGCCCTGGATAGTGAGGGAAGTCCCACAAAGAATCCCACAACCTCATCATCCTTCTTCACGATCTTGATATACCTCGGATTCAGAACGCCGAAATATTTCTGAGTATACAATGCGATCATATCGTCATTGAGCGGTGTCACGTATGGCAGGAACTGGAATGCATCGTTGAATACGCTGAAGATTTGCTTGCCGTAGGCGGTGAGTTCCTTTTTCGACTTGAAGTTCACCAACTCGAACCCATATCTTTTTTTCACGATTTCCCCGCCGCGTATGCCCTTCTTAACAGCAACTTCGCTAAGAGTGAGGCGAAACTCAACCCAGTCATTTTCCTTTTCAAAACCAAGCTGTTCGAAATGCTCCTGATAGTAGGGAAGATGGTACACCGATGCGATGGAAGGCAGGTGATCAAATCCTTCAATCAGCAATCCCTGGGTATCCAGATTGGTAAATCCCAGGGGGCCATGGATGAGTTCCATGCCTTCGCTGCGGAAATAGTCTTCGCAGGCCCGGACCAATGCGGTGCTTACCTCCTTGTCGTCAATAAATTCAATACGGTTGATTCTACCATACTTCTTCCCGGTTTTTTCATTGTACAGGCGATTGATGATGGCGCCGGCCCTTCCCACACATTCACCGTTACGAAGGGCTATGAAGAATTTGGCATCACAGAATGCGAATGCCGGATTGCGTTTCGGATCCAGGGCTTTGCGTTCATCTGCCTTGATCGGGGGTACCCAAAAGGCGTTGTCCTTGTATAACTGGTAAGGGAACTCTGAAAATGTACGTATGTCCTTTGCAGAAGTAACCGGTTTGATCTCAATAGCCATGCACAGTGCCGGATTATGAATTAGGCGATAAAAGTAACCAATGTAGTTGCTTGGTCAAATCCGTTCATAAAAGAACAGAAAAATTGAAGGGGTGATCGCTCAGTTATGAGAAAAAAAAAAGGGCCATCTGATCGGATAGCCCCTTTTCTAGCATTGTTGGGAATTAGCCTTCCTGGCCTTCTTCCATAGACTCGCCGCCTTCCATGCTTTCTCCTTCGTTCTGGGGAGCAGCTTCACCTTCACCGGCTGCATCAGCAGCAGGAGCGGTTTCTTGTTCCACCATCTCACCAGCTTCTTGCATTGTAGCGTCCTGAGCTTCAGTAGCATCGCCATTGTTCATGGCTTCACCACCGTGCTCTTCAGTACCGTTTTCTTCAGCACCTTCTTCTTTATGACCGCCATCACCGCAAGCCATGAAGCCGAACATAGCGGCAGACATTAGTAGTAAATAAACCTTTTTCATGGTAACACCTGTTTTAGAATGAATAACAACTTTTAAGGTCAATCCACCACAAATGTAACCAAATTTGGCTTGTGTCAAAATTTTCGGACTTTTTTTCAGGTAGTTATAGGCCTTACGTTAAGCTATTTCCGGGTAAAGAAATGTCCTGGATGATGACAAGATGACGGACATTATCCGTGCAAATGATAAGGGAAATGTGTAAGTTCGTTGGCAGAACATGTTTGAACTATACAATCATAAATTTTAAGTTATGGCTTTTACACTACCTTCATTGCCTTATGCATTTGATGCATTAGAGCCTCATATTGACGCCCGTACCATGGAAATTCACCATGGCAAACATCACAACGGTTATACCACCAATCTGAATGCGGCTATTCAGGGAACACCATTGGAAAACAGCAGTATCGAAGAGATTCTGGCGGGCGTTTCCAAGCATTCTCCTGCGATCCGCAACAACGGTGGCGGATTCTACAATCACTGCCTTTTCTGGGAGGTGATGTCGCCGAAGGGTGGCGGTAATCCGGACGGAGAAATCGGTTCAGCCATCAATAATGCATTCGGTTCTTTTGACAATTTCAAAGAGAAATTTTCCAATGCCGCTGCAACCCGTTTCGGTTCGGGCTGGGCCTGGCTGGTGGTTTCCGGCGGCAAGCTCGAAGTTTGTTCTACCGCAAATCAGGATAATCCACTTATGGACATTGCCGAAGTGAAAGGTGCTCCTATCCTTGGAATTGATGTATGGGAGCATGCATACTACCTGAATTATCAGAACCGTCGTCCGGATTACATCCAGGCATTCTGGAATGTGATCAACTGGGACGAGGTTAACAAACGCCTGCAAACCGTGGATCAGACGTTGGCCGCCGCAAAGTAGACATTGAAATGATTGAATAAAAAAAGCCGGGTAATATTATCCGGCTTTTTTTGTTGGTTGAAATCCATAACCTTTTATCCATACTTATCGTTTGATGCACTATCATTATGTTATTTCGCATGTACGTGAATGCATATGCCTGATATTAAAGTATGTTTGTATCAGAAATTAAGGATTCAGACTAATTTAGTTACACCAAATTCAAATAAGATGATCTCAAAAAAGAACCTTCGTCGCGTAATTGCCAGCAGTGGAATGATGTGTATCATGTCGCTTTCATTTGGACAAGCTTTTGAAACAGGCAATAGTAATATCCAAATTGGTTATGGATTCGGTAATTTTGTTCAAGCTATTTTCAAAACCTATGAAACAACTTATGATGAGTTTAAATTCAAAGGAACCGGTCCGTTATTCTTTAAATATGAATATGCGGTTAATGATAAAATCGGTATTGGACTGAATGTAGCTTATATTGGGGCTGAAGTTTCATATACGGATAAGGATCATATCACCTCCAATGGAGAGTTTTACAAAGAAACCATCAAGTGGAGTAATATCAGCGCATTGGCACGAATGAACCTTCACTTTGGAGACAATGACAAGTTTGATCCTTACTGGGGCTTTGGATTAGGCTATCGCACAGGTAACACCACGTATGATGATAATGACCCGGACTATGATAATTCTGCCAGCCTTAAGTCATATATCCCGTTCGGATTTGAGACCACGTTGGGTGCAAGGTATTTTTTCAGTGATAATTTCGGTTTATATGCTGAGACAGGTCTTGCCAAGGCTGTATTTCAGGTTGGTCTGGATATCAAATTCTAGTATCATCAGAAACTTTATTAAGGGACCTTTCAGGTCCCTTTTTTATTTTTGGGGAACTCAAATGAGCACGCATGTCTAAATATTCAATGATCCGAAGGCTTTTGCCTTTCATGGTTCTTTTGTTTGCTGTCCATAGCTATGGACAGATACCAGCCGGTGAACAGATGAAGAAGGAATACCTTTTGGTGAAAGCGGAGTACAGGATTAAAGGTGATAATGTGGTATGTAAACTTTTCGTAGGCTTTGGTGAACATTTCCCAAATAGTATGAAGGGTGTACTTGAGAATGGTGAAAATGGAACGGTTAAGCTTTTGCTACCGGGTGGAAAGGTAACGGTGATCACGGAAGATGTGGATATCCTGAACTATCTTGCTAACCAGGGATGGACGCTACAGTCAGCATTGCCGGTTAAAGTAGGAGATCGTGATGAAACCCAGTATATTTTTTACAAGAAAAGTAAGTAGCCAAAGAATCATTGTTCTCTATACCATGGTCAGAATCATGTTTCACAAAAAAGCCGGATACACATATCCGGCTTTTTATTGGTTGAATCATTTTGGGAAATCCTCTTGTAAGCGGTTTGAGAATTTGTTCCGTCAGTTGACCAATGCGGCAAGTGATAATATGATGAGAATAAAAAATACAACGAGGTAAATTGTTCCGGCAATTCCCAAAGCAAATCCAGCAATAGCGAATCCTTTTCCTTTTCTTTTTAGGCCCAGTGCACCTGAGAGTATGGCTGCTACAAAGAATGCAAGAGACAGAAAGAACCCACCAAGAAAAAAGAGAACGATGCCCAAAGTGGCAAAGCTGATGCTAAATATTCCGAACAAGGCAGTATCCTTACTGTCATGTTTACGATTGTCGGGAGGGTCTTCTGTTAACTGTTGTTTTCGGGCCGGTCGTGAAATGCGGGTGCTTTTACTTGTGAGATCGGTCTGACCGTCTGGGTAGTTAGACTTTGACTTAAATTCTTTCTCTGATATCCTTTGTTTAACTTGAGGAGCCGCAATAGGCATTGCATTAGAAGTGAACTCCTCTGTGGGTTTTAGGATGCCCGGTTGTTCAATTGCCTGATCATCCCTGGTAGTGGTTGTTGGTGAAGGCCCTGCGTCGTAATGTTTCGGGGTTTTTCGTTTCCCTGCAAAGTCGATATGATAACCTTTGGTGTATTTCCTTTTTTGGATAGGCCCGCGGCTGATCACATCCCTGTTTGAACTGCATGCCTGAAAGAGCAAGGTAATTAATACCATCAGTGCAAATGCCCCTGAGAACCGTAATTGTTTCATTTATTAAGATTACAAAAGTTTACCAGTACGGACTTTTTTGTCAATCTCAACGGAAAAGGCCAGGGATTATTCTACCGTTACCGATTTGGCCAGGTTTCTGGGTTGGTCCACATTACAGCCACGCATTACGGCAATGTGATAAGCCAGAAGTTGTAGTGGCACCACTGATATCAAGGGAACCAGGTGTTCTTCGGTCTCAGGTATCTCAATGACGTGATCGGCCAATTCCTTGACCGTGACATCCCCTTCGGTAACTACGGCAATGATCTTTCCATTGCGCGCTTTCACTTCCTGGATGTTGCTTACCACCTTTTCATAGTTGCCTTTTTTGGTAGCAAGCACCACCACAGGCATCTCTTCATCAATAAGGGCGATAGGGCCATGTTTCATCTCGGCTGCCGGATAACCTTCAGCGTGGATGTATGAGATCTCTTTCAGTTTCAATGCACCTTCGAGGGCTACAGGGAAAGTGTAGCCACGTCCCAGATACAGGAAGTTGCGAACATCCTTGTAGATATTGGCGATGTATTGTACCTGTTCATTGGCCTTGAGCATGGTTTCCACCTTTTCAGGGATCAATTCCAGTTCGTGAAGAATCTGTCTGAACTTGGATTCCTGTATGCTCCCTTTTTTATGTGCAAGCGAAAGGGCCATCAGGGTAAGCACGGTGATCTGTGCGGTAAATGCCTTGGTAGAAGCCACTCCGATCTCCGGTCCAGCATGGGTATAAGAGCCGGCATGCGTCGCTCTGGGAATTGATGCGCCAACCACATTGCAGATGCCGATGATCGTTGCACCTTTTGATTTGGCCATTTCAATGGCAGCAAGCGTATCTGCGGTTTCACCGGATTGAGAGATAGCGATGACGATATCGTGCTCATTGATAATGGGGTTCCTGTACCTGAACTCTGAGGCATATTCCACTTCAACCGGAATGCGTGCGAGGTCTTCAAACAAATATTCGCCGACCAGTCCTGCGTGCCATGATGTACCACATGCAACTATGATGATACGCGGCGCATTGGCCATCTTTTGTTCATAATCCTTGATTCCACCCAACGCCACAATGCCTTGTTCGGCACTTACGCGTCCTCTCAGGCTGTCACGGATGGAGGTGGGTTGCTCATAAATTTCCTTGAGCATGAAATGATCATACCCTCCTTTTTCGAGCATCTCCAGTTGTAGTTCGAGCTCCTGGATATAAGGGGTCTTTTCCTCGTTTTTGATATTCTTCAGCACCAGGTCACGTCCTCTCTCGATCAGGGCAATCTCGTTATCTTCCAGATACACGACGTTCTTGGTGTATTCTACAATGGGAGTCGCATCTGATGCTACGAAGAACTCATCTTCTCCGATACCGATAACCAGCGGACTTCCTTTCTTGGCAACGATTAAACGATCCGGGTCATGGCTTGAAAGAATCACAATGGCGTAGGCTCCTATGACTTCGTTCAGTGCGATACGCACTGCTTCAAACAGATCGGTCTTCTCGTTTTTGCGAATTTCTTCGATGAGGTTGATCAATACTTCGGTATCCGTCTCACTTCTGAATTCGTACCCTCTTTTCTCGAGTTCCTTTTTTAATGCGGAATAGTTTTCAATGATGCCATTGTGAATGATGGCCAGCTCCATGGATTGGCTGTAATGGGGGTGGGCATTCTGGTCATTGGGCGCACCGTGCGTCGCCCACCGGGTGTGTCCGATGCCAATGGTGCCTTCGGTGTGCCTTCCTTCGGTAACCTTTTCAAGATCCACCACCTTACCCTTACATTTGAACAATTCGAAGCCATTGTCGAGCAGTGCAATTCCTGCACTGTCATAGCCCCGGTATTCCAGGCGTTTCAACCCTTTCATCAGGATCGGGTAGGCCTGGCGATTTCCAATGTATCCAACAATTCCACACATAATTTATCCGATTCAGAATTCTGTATAAGTTACTTTTAACTTCATTCGGGATCCCGCCAGCGGGGACTGAGGTCCGTTTAGTATGAGCCGAGATCCGGAAATGGCATTACCAGAAACCACAAGCACCATACCGTTGTTTTTTATTTCTCCGGAGAGGATCCGATTTGTGTGAAGAGTGATCAAAAAATGATAAGTGTTATCGTCCTGTAACGGTCCTCCGAAATATCTGCTGTCCAGATATACCTGTGAACTATAAGCATCATCAACCAGGGTGGTCCATGCTCCGGCAGAGTCAAGTCCTACCAGCTGGACCTTCAAGGGAGCAGGAAAGGTCACGTCCGATCCATTATCCAGCGTCATGACAAGCTCCACTCTGTTGATGGATCTTTTGGGGTTGTTTGCCCAATTCTCAATAAAAGGTAGTTCGATTTTGGCACTTACGCCTGCCATGGCACTCAGGTAAAGGAGGTTTGTATCCGGGGCTGTCCCATTGATATGTTGTTCTACGATGGTGCCGGTGTAGTCATGTTCGAAGTGGTTAGATCGCGCGGCAAATGATCCGATGGTGATGGGATATACAAGGGAATCTGCATCATCATTGGAATAGTGCAGGTCAATTCCGGAAACACCATTGATAATATTGAAATAGCCGATGCAACCATCACCTGTTGATTGTGAAGGGTTATTTACTTTTACGTACAGGCCTTTCAGAAATTCCTGAAAGGCAATGTTGTCTGCGAGGTTTGGTCCTCCTGATTCGGCGAGAATCTTCTGTCCGAATGCCGGATCCAATGCAATCCTGATATGAGGTGCAAGGGTATCGGCGGTATCGGTATCCAGCACAACCACGGTATTGGGGGTGAACTTTAACGTAGCGGTGCCAATGGGAGTGGGATCAGTTTGGAATGTGCTATTGGAGTAGTAGTTGCTGTCCAGGTGCATGGCCTCCGTCATTTCATAAATTTCGACGGTCTGGACCGCATTGGTGTCACCATAATAGGTTCCCTTGTATCCGAGTGTGAAGATTACGGAGTCCAGGACAGGGTTCGTCCCGAAGTCGACGTTTGCGGTAGGCAACCTTAATTGTGTGTAAAATGAAGCTTCGGCTTTACCGAATTCAGGATCAACGTAACTGCCCAGCAAGGCCAGGGAAGTCTCGTCTGAACGCAGTGAGTCATTCCGAAAAGTGTAGGCCATGACCGTGCTGGTATCAGATACGTATACGCCGATCTGATCCTGGGAAGGCTGTACCTCGAGACCAATAGGGGTGGGTTTGTTACAGGCGTAGAAACCCGTTAAAAAAAGCAGGAATAAAAATTTTGCGGAAAACGAGAACGCCTTCCGCAAAACAGAAATCACTTTAAAATTGGGGCCGTGAGGATTCATTTCAACTAATTAAAGCCGGCTCCCCCAAAACCACCTCATCATAAAAGGTATCGTATGCATCTACATAGGTATCTTTTGATTGGTATTCCAATGCCGGGGTGCCTGATGATTTAACATAAGACGCAATCTCAGAGTCCACTTTAGGACTGCCAAAGATCACTGCATCGGAATAGTCAACGGCGGTTTTAATCAGGTTGGTATATGTTGGCTCGGAAAGGTGTTTGAGATCTTTCTTGGAAATGCTGTCAAACTGCGCTTTATCCGCGATCTTCTTATTGAATTTGTCTTTGAATCCGTCATTGTAAACGGAAAAGACCACCTTTGATTCGGCGAATAATGGATCTTCATTGAATGCCTTCTTCAGAAACAGCGGCAAAAAGCTTGTCATCCAACCGTGACAGTGAATGATGTCAGGCGCCCATCCCAGTTTTTTAACGGTTTCAAGAACACCCCGACAGAAGAAAATACTTCTTTCATCGTTGTCCTTGAAGAACTTGTTGTTTTGATCTGCAACGGTGTATTTACGCTGAAAGTAATCTTCGTTGTCGATGAAGTAAACCTGCATACGGGCTGCCTGAATGGAAGCTACCTTGATGATCAGCGGATGGTCACTCTCATCGATGATCAGATTCATTCCACTCAATCTGATCACTTCATGCAATTGATGCCTGCGTTCATTAATTGATCCGAAACGTGGCATGAAAGTTCTTATATCTTTGTTCTTTTCCTGGATGCCTTGCGGTAAATGCCGGGCAACGCTGCTCATTTCGGTTTCTTTTAGATAAGGGAAAATTTCCTGGGAGACGAAGAGAACTTTGGTTTTTTCCATAAAAAGCGGATTTTTACTTTTCTGCTGAAGTGTGTTAAGCGCTAATTAGATGCTTAATTGGGTATGCAAAGATAGTAAAATTATGGCAATTTTCAAATGGCCCTCACGTCTCAAACCCCTTTTGATCATGGTTAACACGTTGTAACAATGGGAGATAAGATAAATGTGGCCATGGAAGTGATTCGTTCGTCCGACGCACTCCGTCAGCGACTTGCAGGTTTTTCGACTGCCGGCAGGAAAATCGGCTTTGTTCCAACCATGGGTGCGCTGCATAAAGGGCATATCTCTTTGATTAAGCATGCGTTGGGAGAAAATGATGTGGTGGTGGCGTCCATCTTCGTAAATCCAACCCAGTTCAACGATCCAAAAGATTTTGATCGATATCCGGTAAGCACTGAAAATGATATTCGGATGCTTGATGAAGCGGGTTGCACCCTTTTATTTCTTCCTGCTCCCGATGAAGTATATCCTCCGGATGCCCCTAAACCGGTCGTTCCTGACCTCGGTAAATTGGATAGGGTGATGGAAGGGCAATTTCGTCCGGGGCATTTTTCAGGCGTCGCCATGGTCCTTGAAAGATTCTTTTCGTTGGTTCAACCTCATCAGGCGTATTTCGGTGAAAAGGATTACCAACAATTGATGGTTGTAAAACACTTGGCAGCCCTGAGGTTCCCGGATCTTACCATCAGGCCGGTGCCTACGATGCGTGAAAAGGATGGGTTGGCCATGAGTTCACGAAATCTTTTGCTTACCCCCGAAGACCGTCGTAATGCTTCCTTCATTCCTGCGTTTCTTCATACCTTGCCGAACGAAATGGCAACGAAGACCCCGGCTGAGTTAAAAGCAACGGCATCCCAATATTTTGCGAATCACGGTATTCAGCTCGAATACCTGGAGTTCGCAGATGGTGTTACCTTACAGCCAATTCATAGTTGGAATGACTCCTCCGATCCAAGGGCATTCATTGCGGCATATGCCGGGAAGGTCCGGTTGATCGACAACGTGTCCTTAAACCCGAAAGAATAGTGATGGAATGGACGAACGCCCTTGTGATTGCATTGGCAGGGGTGGTATGCGGATTCATCAATACCCTTGCTGGCAGCGGTTCACTTCTCTCATTGCCTGTTCTCATGTATTTTGGCGGGATGGATATCCGGTTGGCAAACGGGACTAACCGGATAGGCATTCTACTTCAAAGTCTGGTGGGCGTTCGCAGTTTTCACCAACAAAATGTGCTTGATATGAGACAGGGTCTTGTTCTGGCACTTCCTTCCATCGCAGGTGCTGTGATCGGAGCATTGTTTGCCGTAGATCTTAATGAGCAAATGCTGGAGCGCATTATCGGAGGTATTTTCATCGTCATGTTATTTGTTATTCTGTTCAAACCCGAGAAATGGATCAAGGGACAGGCAGATCAAATAAAGGGTAAACCCACGGTGATACAAATTGTCATCATGTTTCTGATTGGCCTTTATGGTGGATTTATTCAGGCAGGTACCGGTATATTCTTGCTGGCCGGGCTTGTGCTGGGGGTAGGTTATGACCTGGTTCGTGCAAATGCGATCAAGGTGCTTATCGTGCTTATCTATACACCGTTGGCCCTCGGGGTCTTTATCTACAATGGTCAGGTAGAATATGTATCCGGACTTACCCTTGCCGCAGGAAATATGGTCGGGGCCTGGCTTGCTTCAAGGATGGCTGTAAAACGGGGGCCCGTTTTTGTCCGATGGATTCTGATAGCGGTGGTGGTGGTGTCTGCCGGAAAATTCCTGGGCATTTATAATTGGTAAAGAATCACTTTACCCTCATGTTTATGATACCTGCCGGACCATCCCGGTAATAAACTTTCAATATATAGTTGCCTGGTTGAAGGGTAAAGTCACTTTTGAAGATTACCTCATTCTCCTTTGTTTTGGTCTTGAATTTCCGTGCCTCGTAAACCAACTCCTCATGAAGGTTGGTGATGATCACTTTCCGAGGTCTCTGTTTTTTGTTTTTTCGCCAGACATTTTTATCAAACCGCATTTCAACGCCGCTTTCCGTAGCTGAGATTTGGGAGGTGATTGTACCATGGACAATTGGACGTAAATCAATGTTTCCGTTCGCCTGATCATCCATTACACCGAGAATGGAATCAGCGATACACGCATCCGGAATGCCATAGCCTATGTCATTGTCGGGCTGATCATATTGGTTCGCGCTTTGCCTGATCGCCGAGATGACCTGGGTGTTCGTTCTTTCCGGATGTGCTTCCATCAGACAAGCGGCGAGGCCTGCCATCATCGGGGTTGAAAACGACGTGCCGCTTCCATAGGCTACTTCTCCATTGGTGCGAAGGAAGAAAACAGTTCTACCCATAGCGGCTACATCCGGTTTTATGCGGCCGTCGGTGGTCGGCCCCCTTCCTGAAAAATCAGCCACTTTGCCTATTGAATCTACAGCTCCTACCGTCAGGGCATAGTGCGCGTCTCCCGGAAAGGTAACCTTCTGCCACTTTTCCCTGCCGCTGTTTCCTGCCGGTACAACCACCAGTATGCCACGTAATGATGCTTCATCAGCCGCTTTTGTAATGATGGCCGTGTCGCCGTTGAGCATTGATAAGGTATAATCAACTTCTCCCTGATCAAACATGGCGTAGCCCAAGGAAGAGGTAATGATGTCTGCGCCCATGGAGTCCGCCCAGTAAACAGCATTCTTCCAGTTGATCTCCTCCTGGTGTGTTTCAGATCTGCTGTCCTCCGTGTGCGCAAGAAGTATGTTGGCACCATATGCCGTTCCTACAAAAAAGCCCGGCTGGTAAGCGCTGATCACGGATAGTGTATGGGCGCCATGGGTTCCGGTTTTTGAAAATTCAATGGGTCGGTTGTACACAAAGTCCCAGGTGCCTTTGAGCAAACTGTCGCGAAAAACATGTCCGAATGCACCCAGGGTGTCGATACCGTTGAAACCGTCATCAAAATGTGCAATGGTGATACCCTTGCCAGTGAATCCTTTGCTGTGCAGGCATTCCATATTCAATACCTGATTTTGCCACGAAGCAAAACCATAGGTCTCCACGAGAGACGTATCGGAGGGGTCACACCATCCGCTCAAAACGGACAGCATGCAAAGTCCCAATAAGAAGGGTCTCATATTTGCAATGTTACTGAATAATATGATTTCAGGGCCATATAAAGGTCCGTTGTTTCCTGAAATATGTTGCATCTTTGTCATATGGCAGAATCCCTTATTATCGATCACACATCTTCCCGTGAAGAAAAGTATCAAAGTCTTTTACCTCAGTTGAAGGCTTTGGTGGAAGGGGAAAGCGACCTGGTTGCAAACCTTTCGAATATCATGGCAGCCTTGAAGGAAACTTTCGGTTTCTTTTGGGTTGGTGTTTATCGCGTTGAGAAAGAAGTAATGGTTCTGGGGCCGTTTCAGGGGCCTGTTGCCTGCACGCGTATCGGAAAGGGTAAGGGTGTTTGCGGTACTGCCTGGAAGGAAAAGCGAACACTTGTTGTTCCTGATGTGAATGCGTTTCCGGGTCACATCGCCTGTAGTACGGCGTCACTAAGTGAGATCGTTGTTCCCGTTTTTGATCACTCAGGGAATGTGATCATGGTCATAGATGTGGACAGTGATAAACTGAACGATTTCAGTGATACCGACCGTCTTTACCTGGAACAGGTGGCATCGTTGATTCAATCCCTTCATTGATTGTTTTTCCGAATTGCATATTACACTTCGTTGATCGGTCTGCTATGCGGGTGCGCAAATGTAGTGGCGCCCACGGGTGGTGACAAAGATGAAACCCCTCCCGAGGTGGTCGGGTCTCAGCCGGAGAATGGTGCCACACGTTTTAACACGAGCACCGTGGTGATCGAGTTCAACGAATTTATCCGGTTGGACAACCTTCAACAGAAACTCATTGTTTCGCCTGCCCTGGCCACAATGCCCCAGGTGAAGGTAAAGAAGAAGTCGCTGTGGATTTATTTTCCCTCCGCACCGGAAAGCAACACTACATATACCCTCAATTTCGGTGACGCCATCCGGGATATGACCGAAGGCAATGCCATATCGTCTTTTACCTATGTCTTCTCCACGGGAGATGTATTGGATTCATTGAATCTCAAAGGAACACTTAAAGATGCCTACAAAGGCGATGCGCAGGAACAGATGCTTGTGATGCTTTATAACGGCACCGGGGATTCTCTTCCGTACAAGTCAAAGCCCAGATATTTTACCCGTACCGCCGCAGATGGTTCGTATACGCTGTCCAATCTCCGTGAGGGCAATTATATTTTGTTCGCATTGGATGACCGGAACGGGAATTACCTTTTTGATCAACCATCGGAAAGGATCGCGTTTTATGATAGCACGGTGGTATTACCCACGGATCATTCCGTTTCACTTCGCATGTTCACAGAGCCGCCGGAAAAACCCAGGTTGCTGGAGGCTTCCATGAAGCGTGCCGGTCACCTCACGTTGATTTTCAATATGCCGGTTTCGGATGTGAACTGGCAAAACATGAATGAAGAAGTGTCGGTGGGGCGGGTGATACCAGGCATGATCGGAACGGATACGTTGTCATACTGGCTTCCTGAAATGGATGCGGAGCACCTTACAATCAGCGTTTCAGCCAAAGGAATGGAAACCGATACCGTTAAGTTAAAAACCAGTACCATATCATCCCTCGCCGTGTCCGAGCGCTTTACTCCCCTTCAGTTGTCAGCCGGACAGACCGGTAAACCGATGCCCGGGGATGTGCTTTCAATAACCAGCAGCCACCCTGTCCGAACCAGGAATCCGGATTTGATCACCCTGTGGAATGATGCTCAGGAAAAGACGACGGTGGAGGTGAAGAAGGATACGACACAGCCAAATACCATGGCGGTAACCGCACCATGGCATGAAGGAACATCTTACTTGCTGGAAGTCATGCCAGGTGCATTCACGGACATCATGGGTTTCACAAACGATACCCTGAGGTACAGATTTACAGGAGGTAGTCTTGAAGATCTGGGAAAGATGACCGTGCAGTTGACGATTCAGGATCAAAAGGGAGATTGGATATTACAGGTTGTTGATGCCAGGGACAGAGTCATAAGATCGCAGAAGGGAAACGGTTCGGGAAAGGTGGTATTTGACAAGGTGATTCCGGCAGAATATAAGTTGCAACTTATCATGGATGTGAATGGCAATGGTCGGTGGGATAGTGGAGAATACAGGGTGAAACGTTTGCCTGAGCCCATGATTCATTACCCGGAAAAAATTACCATCAGGGCGAATTGGGAATCCGAATGGATCTGGGATGTTGGACCCGTACCAAAATAAAAGAACCCCTTCCGGATTGAAAGGGGTTCTTAGGATTGACCCTAAAACTAATGTTTACAGGGTACCTGTCAATTTCACATTGATGGTGATCTCATCACTCAGAACCATGTCCTTCATTGGGCTTGCCCAACTTACGTCATATTTTTGTCTGTCGAATACAACCTTCCCGGATACGGTTACCATATTATCGTTTCTTTCAACTTTAATATCCGTAATGCTTTCCTCATGGGTGTTTCCGCGGATGGTGAGCATACCTGTGGAGCCCTCGTTTATTTTGAAAGAAGCCGTAGGATGGTTGGCAACATCAAAGAAATCCGCACTGGACAAATGACCAACCAGCTTTTCCTGGGAGTATCCTTCTTTGGGATTGTAATTATCATCTGTGGGTTGTATGGTCGTAAGGTCAATAATAAAAGAACCAGATTCAACCTGGTCGCCATTCAAAGTAAGGGACGCTTCCTTCAGTTGTACCGTACCCTCGTGATATTTCACTCCAAGCATGACCCCTTTCCAGGTGACCATTGACTTTTGAACATCTATGGTCACAGGTGCGGATGTGGCTTCTTCAGTGGTGGTTGTGTTTTGTGTTTCTTCCATGGTTTCGTTGTCTTTGTTTGAACCTCCGCAGGAGGCAATGATTGCTGTGGATGCAATCAGGAGCATTAGTTGTGTGTTACGTTTCATGATCGTGAGCTTTGTTTTGGTGATGCAAATCTAATAATAGTTGTTGTAAACAACAATTGTTTGAAACAAATAAATTTTGTCCTAATTTTGTGACCATGCTCAAACATCCTGATATCATGGAGCAGATGGTTGTGGCCATTATGCAAACGGGATTTGAATTGGATCAGAATATTAATGCCATTCTCCGTTCATTTGAAATCACCACCCATCAATACAACATACTGAGGATACTGAGGGGTGCTTCACCAGGGACATTGTCTCAAAAACAGATCCGGGAAAGAATGATCTTTCGGAATCCGGACCTTACCAGGTTGCTGGACCGGCTTATCACCAAAAAATTGGTAGAGAGAAATGTTTGTCCGGGTAACAGACGTCAATCGGAAATATCCATTACCGATACCGGATTGGACATGCTGGACCGCATTTACCCTGTTTTAAAAAAGGACCTGCACCAGTTCTTTAAGAACCTGATTCCCGTTGAAGAGGCAGGCAAGATGGTCTTGCATCTACAGACGGTTACCGCAATGATCAAGGAAGTTGATGGAGGTGATTGAGATCTCAGACCTTAAAAGATCTCAGACCTTAGATTAATAGACTCTAGATACGGTAATAAACTTTCGGAACGGGGTATCAGATATCTGACTTCTAATGTCTATTAATCTTATATCAAACCGTTTGTTGCGTAATCACTGAAACCGCGTCGGCGTCCAGATGTACGGGAAATGCTTTGCGATACTCTTCCAACTCCGATGCACTCAGAATCACCGTTGCGACGGCTTCTTTTCCTGAAGGAATTGCAGTCAGGCTTCTCCCTTGCGGATCCAGGGCGATCGAATCACCGGAATAGTTGATATCATTCCCGTCCATACCAATACGATTCACCCCGATCACGTAGGCCTGGTTCTCAATGGACCTTGCTATGAGTAATGATTTCCAGGCAAAGCTTCTGCGTTCCGGCCAGTTGGCAATACAAACCATCACGTCGTATGCGCTTTCATTCGCACCATCCAGCCTGCGGTTGCGGCACCATACCGGGAATCTCAGGTCATAACAGATCAATGGGCAGATCCGCCATCCATTGAGTGAAACCACCAGTCTTTTTTCACCACCACTATAGGATGCATGTTCATTTGCCATTCGAAACAAATGCCGTTTATCATATGTCTCATAGGTTCCATCAGGCCTGACCCAATAAAGGCGGTTAAAGTACCGGCCTTCGTTATCGCCCGTAATGATGCTTCCTGTGATCACCGCATTTTTTGTGGAGGCCCATTCTTTCATTTTCCGTAAACCCTCGCCATCCTGATATTCCGCCAACTCCGATGCTTTCATTGTAAAGCCGGTGGTGAACATTTCGGGAAGAACAATGAGATCTGTTGGCGCATTAACCTGGTTGAGCAATGCGGAGAAGTGCTCAACGTTTCTTTTGCGGTCTTCCCAGAATAGGGAAGTCTGAATGACGGTTATGCGTAAATCTTGCATAGGTTCCGGGCTGCTTTCTCAAGGGTTTCGTTACTCTTTGCAAAACAAAAACGTAGCATTTTATGATCAGCCTTGTTGTGGTAAAAAACGCTGATCGGTATCGAGGCCACACCAAATTCCCTGGTCAGCCGGATGGCATAATCGGTGTCCTTCTCTTCGCTGACCTGGCTGAAATCCATTAATTGAAAATAGGTTCCTTTGGCAGGGTTCATGGTGAACGGACCATCTTGCATCAGTTTGGTGAAGCGATCCCTTTTCTCTTCATAAAATGCGTTCAGTTCCAGGTAATGGGAAGGTTCTTTCATGAAATCGGCATAAGCCAGCTGGATAGGCGTATTCACGGAAAATACCACAAACTGATGAACCCTCCGGAATTCTTCGGTAAGCGATGGAGGTGCCAGGCAATAGCCCATCTTCCATCCGGTCGTGTGATATACTTTACCGAATGAAGATATGATAAAGCTCCTGGATGCCAGATCAGGAAATCGCGCAACACTCTGGTGATCGATGCCTTCAAATATGATGTGCTCATATACTTCATCGCTCAGGACGATGATGTCGGTACCCTTGGTGAGTTTCTGGAGTTCCTCCATGTCCTTTGCCGACATAACCGTTCCCGTTGGGTTGTGCGGAGTATTGATGATGATCATTCTGGTGTGATTGTTCACCAGCTTTTTCACCTGATTCCAGTTGATTCCGTAGTCCGGTGGTGTCAGCTGAACAAAAACCGGCTTGCCTCCGTGGAGTTCAATGGCGGGTACGTAGCAGTCATAGGCAGGTTCAAAAACGATCACTTCATCTCCTTCCTGTACCACGGCAGCGATCGCTGTATATATGGCCTGCGTTGCTCCGGCAGTTACCGTGATCTCTTTCTCCGGATCATAAGAAATGCCGTACAATCGTTCGGTCTTTGATGCAATGGCCTCTCTTAATGCCGGAACACCTTGCATAGGGGCATATTGATTATGCCCGGAGTTCATATAATGGGCAATGCGTTTCTTGAGGTCCGGATGACAATCGAAATCGGGAAATCCCTGCGACAGGTTTATTGCTTTGCATTCCCTCGCCAGACCTGACATCACAGCAAATATGCTTGTGCCTACGTTTGGCAGCTTGCTTCTGATCATTCCCTGATATTGCGGCATGGTATACGTGATTCAAATATGTTGTAAAGGTATGAACTCCTTCCGGTATTATAGATAATTGCACGGTATATTTGACAATACAGCCGGTTGAGATTGCAGTGGTTTCTCAGAAAGAATGACTGTTTTTACCTGATTTACCGTAACTTTTTATATAGTTTTGCATTATGCCCTGCGATTGTTTCGTCGCACTTGGCATGCGTCCTGACCTATGTGTGTCTGGGAAACAACCAGTATGAGGTCACCCTGAAATTTTATCGCGATTGCGGAGGGGTGTTCCCATTTTGTCAAAGCACAGGCACCAGCACAACTTGTAGCAACGGTGTGTGTACAACCACCAAAACCTGCAGCGGGTGGGATAATCCGGTTATTTCTTATTCTTCTGTCAATTGTGGCCTGAATGGCCAGTTTGAGATATTTGCAGTACCAAGCAATGGTACCAGAACGGAGGTCACCCCGATTTGTGCCAATGAACAAAGTACTTGCGGTGATCCGAATAGTCAATATCCCGGGGCGGAAGAATGGTTATACCGTGGTATTGTGACCCTGCCCGCCAATTGTACGGATTGGAAATTCAGCTTTGAGGTTGGAAACCGCAACGGGTTGATCTCAACCATCGCAACACCGGATCAGGTCATGATCCACGTGGATGCGGAACTCGATAATACCATCGCCGGATGCAACAGTTCTCCGGAATTCTCAAATGCTCCGGTACCCTGGATCTGTGTAGGTCAGTTGTATTGTTTCAATCATGGTGCGTTGGATAGTGACGGAGACTCTTTGGTCTACTCGCTGGTTATACCTAAGACCGGTGCGACTTCCACGGTCACTTACAATACAGGCTATAGTGCATCGAACCCGTTACAGTCCAACCCTCCGTTAACCCTTGATACCAAAACGGGTGACCTTTGTATGACACCTCAAATGACTGAAGTAACCGTTATGGCGGTCAAGGTAGATGAATACCGCAATGGTCAGTGGATCGGGAGTGTAACACGCGATATGCAACTGGTGGTGATCAACTGTACCAATAACCTGCCTACTGCAAGTGGTATTGACGGGAGTGACGATTTTGAGATCACGGTCTGCGAGAATCAACCCTTTTGTTTCGACATTTTCTCCGATGATCTGGATGCCGGTCAGATCGTGACCATGGACTGGAACAACGGAATCCCGGCCGGCACATTTACCATAGCTGGTAGTCCGCATCCGACAGGCACTTTCTGCTGGACACCCACCTCTGCGGATGTCAGGTCCACACCCTATACGTTCACGGTGGATGTCAACGATGATAATTGTCCATACTCCGGTGGTCAGACATTTTCCTATACCATTTATGTTGAAGGTCCGTGCAGCCCGAATATTTCCCTGGATGCCGACCCGGAGGTGATTTGCCTGGGAGAGTGTACGGATATCACCGCAACCGTTTCCAATGGCAGTCCGCCGTTGGTGGTCACATGGGATCAGGGCCTCCCCACGGGAACAGGTCCGCACAATGTTTGTCCAACCACCACCACCATTTATCATGCAACGGTAACTGATGCCGTTGGTGAAACAGATACCGCGTCGGTTACCGTCACGGTAAATCAACCTCCGGTTATCACATTCACCTCTGCAGACCCTTCCTGCAGCGGTGTTTGCAACGGCAGCATTTCCCTGAATGTCAGCGGTAATCCAACCTATACTTATGTATGGGATACTTCCTGCTCAGATGTCAGCTGCACGGGTCTTTGCGAAGGCACCTACAACGTTACGGTAACGGATGTCAACGGATGTGAGGCAACTGAAACCATCACATTGAATGCTCCGGTTTCCGTCACCCTGAATATCTCATCCACAGCGTTGCTGTGCAATAACGATTGTGATGCCACGGCCACGGTGACCCCATCGGGTGGTACTGTACCATATGGATATCTGTGGGGTGATGGTCAGACGGATCAGACTGCCACAGGGCTTTGTGCCGGGACACAGCATGTTATCGTGACCGATGCAAACGGTTGCACAGATAGCATCTCCGTGACCATCACTGTACCCAATGCCATTGTATTCACGACCTCTGTGACGGATATTTCCTGCTTTGCCTTGTGTGATGGTACGGGCACAATCAATGCCAGTGGAGGAAACCCTCCCATAGGCCTGCAATGGAGTAACGGGCAGACCTCTGCTACCGCCACCGGCTTGTGTGTGGGTACATACACCGTAACCATGACGGATGCTTCAGGTTGCAGTGATACGGCACAGGTACACATACAGGAGCCACCGGCGTTGGTTGCAACGGAAACCCATACCAACGTAAGTTGTTTCGGGGGAAGCGACGGTACGATCACAGCATCGGTAACAGGTGGCGTTTCACCATATGATTATAACTGGGATAATAGTGAAACCACTTCTTTGGTAACAGGTATACCGATCGGCAATCATTGTGTCACAGTGACCGACCAGAATGGGTGTACCGCTGTGGTTTGCGCTACCCTTACAGAACCCTCGGAGCTTGTCTTATCCACCACCACCACACTGGCGACCTGCGGACAGTGTAACGGATCGGCTTCGGTATCTCCATCCGGAGGCACATCAATATATACTTATTTGTGGGATGTGGCGGCATCAGATCAGATAACCGCAACGGCATCCGGATTGTGTGCGGGTACATACAATGTCACAGTTACCGATGCCAACGGATGCACGGCTACCATCCAGTCTAACGTAAGCAACAATGGTGCACCGACTGCAGATATTCCGGACAGTACGGCAGTTTCGTGTTTCGGTGTATGTGATGGTGAAGCTACTGTGACCGTGAGTGGTGGAACCACACCGTACATCTATCAATGGAATGACGCCGCTTCGCAAACCGGTGCAACGGCGACCGGTCTTTGTGAGGGTAGTTATTCTGTATGCATCACGGATGGTTTGGGATGCATTGTTTGTACGGATGTGATCATTAACGGACCACCAGCCATCAACCTGACCTACACAAGCATTGATGAAAGCTGTGGCAATGGCAATGGCAATGGCAGCATCACCGTTACGGCATCAGGAGGAAGCGGAGGTTTTTCATATCTGTGGGATGCGGCGGCAGGGAACCAGGTTTCAGCAACTGCTTCCGGGTTGTCCCAAGGAACATATTGTGTGACCGTGACGGATGCGAACGGATGTACCAATTATATTTGTGCTACCATTATCAATGCCAACTCACCGGTGGCATTATTCCAAACCCAGGATATATGTTTTGATGGAAGCATGGCTACATTTACCTATGCTTCCTCAGGCACCATTGCCACCTGTTCATGGGATTTCGGTGATGGTCAGACAGCTGCAGATTGTGGTGATGTGTCTCATCTCTATAGTGCTCCCGGCACCTATGTGGTTACTCATTGTGTTGCAGATCCTGCGGCCTGTCAGTCGTGTTTTACGGACACGGTGCGAATCCTGGACCTTCCTGTTGTATGTTTTGGAGACAGTACCGTAGGGTGTGTGCCCTTATCGGTTATGTTCACAAACTGTTCCGACCCGGGGGCTACTTATGAATGGGACTTCGGAAGTGCCGGTGTTTCTACCGAAGCACAACCAACCGTCATCTTTGATGTGGCCGGTTGTTACGATGTTAGCTTGACTGTTACCAGTCTGGAAGGTTGTGTAAATACCACCACCAAACCTTGTTATATTGAAGCCTACCCATTACCGACCGCAGGCTTTGATGCGAATCCCTGGACGGCCAATTTGTTCAGTCCGGTGGTGAATTTCACTGATAAATCAACCAATGCGGTCAGGTGGTTGTGGAGTTTCGGTGATAGTCTCACGGATACGATCCAAAACCCCGTCCATGAATATGCGGATACCGGATGTTATCCGGTATGGTTGTGGATGGAAAATCAATATGGATGTATAGATTCAACCATGGGTACGGTTTGTATTGTTGAGGTGCCGACGTTGTACATTCCCAATGCATTCTCACCCAACGGGGATGGATTCAATGACCTGTTTATGGCCAAAGGCATTGCCATTGAAAGTTTTGAAATGTATGTGTTTGACCGTTGGGGAAACCTTATTTACCAGGCCACGGATATCAACCAGGGTTGGAATGGAAAGGTAGAAGGAAGCCAGGAACCTGCACAGGAAGATGTATATGTGTGGCTGGTTAAGGCGACCGATATTTATGGAGAGAACCGGAAATTAACCGGACACGTTACCCTTGTCCGCTAGTACCGCTTTTTCCTTGATGGCCTGAATGTATGATATACCTTCCATGCGGCTTCGCACCCAAGCCAGGAAGTCAAAGCCGTCAAAGAGCGATTTCTCGTAGGTATCTTCCTTTAGTTCTGGCATTTCATCAATAAATTCACGGCAGATCTGTTGCGTCTTTGATTTATCTGAACCGGTCTTAGCCAGTTTTCTGAAGAAATCCAGTAGAAACAATTCCATTTTATAAGTACGTTGCTTGGTATAAGCAAACCGGAATGCATGTTTCACTTCACTTTCCAGAACATCGAAATCACCCTTCTCGTGAAGCACCATCAGTTTGAGCAGTCTGCATCTGAAATCCAGCATTCCGCTCAAGCCATGTTCCTGATCCATTTCATCAAGTGCCTTGGTTATCCATTTAAGTGCCTGTTCATATTGACCGGCACCGAAACATATGAAAGCAATGTTAAAAATGTTTTCCTGTACCAGGGTCTGATTTACTTCATCGTTGTCATACTCACCCAGTCCCTTTTCAACTTCCTCGACGGTTTTCAGGCCTTTCTCAAACTCTCCCCTCATGATGTACCACCTGAGTTCGAGGTTATGGCTTTCGGCGAAAATGCGGCCTTTGTTCACACGTGTATCAGTGTCAGGAATGACCTCGGTGATTGATTTCAGTTTTTGAAGGTAGCCGAAGAATGCGTCTTTGTTGTTTAGCGGGCTGCAGGCATTGAGCACCTGATGAATTGCGGAAATGTATTCCGCCGGTTCTTCACGTATATAACCAGAATTTTCTTCGCAATGGCTAACCAGTTTTTCCCGGTAGTTGAAACAGGATTCCCAATCCCCAAGCATGTAATAATAATATCCCTGTATTCTGAGATAATGCAGCCATGCGGTAAAGCTGTGCAGTTTCTTCTCTTCAGGTAATTCGCCGATAAGGGTTTTCAGTTTGGAACGCGCGGGTTCCCCCTCGTTAATGGTTCCGTGCTGTTTATGCAATGCAAGGAACCGGAGCGACAGGTTTTGGAGATCGTTGACCTGTTGCTGAAAGGCGCGGACCTCATTTTCTTCCCGTATTACATCTTCCAGTTTACGGAAGGTGAGTTCATAACCCAACAATACCTTTTCCCATTTCAGGGTTTCCAGCAGCACGGAGAACTCATCAAACCGATAGGCCATCTTCTTTATTTGCCTGGCCATCTTATGGCATTGGTCATATAATCCTTTGTTGTAAAGAATCTGGATCCGGGTGATCATGTTATATAACCGGATATTGATCCTGCTCTTGGAATAGAAATTCTCAAGGCTTTCCAGGATCATCTGATACAGATAGTTCTTAAGCAGCGGTAACTGACGGATATAGCTTTCCTTCCGGAGCAGCTTATCCTCATCGTACGTCTTTTGCCGGTCAATGGCGTCAAATAGTCTGACGTAATTGTTTTCTCCCTTCAAGGTGTGCCGGGAGACATATTTCTTAAAATAGCCCTTTTCGTTCCTGCTCAATGATTTGATCAGGTGAAACAGATCGGCTGATGGTTTTTTGGCCATAATCTAAGTTGGGCATGCAGCGTCTTTGGTACCCATGCCAAAATAGGAATTCTAATACACAATTCAAACAGCACTTAGACGAAGCGCCCATTTAGTGCGGCTTTTAGGGGGTCTTGCCAGATGGCGGAAGACAGTTATATTGGACCAGCGTGTCATTGGTAAGCTTATGGAGTTGCTGGTTTAATGCAGGAACATCTGATTCGTTCAGTCCGGACGTACTGATGGGCGGATGTATGATAATGCGATTTCTACCTGGACGCCCTCCTTTCCAGGCGTTTCGCCCTTCCGGGAGTATTCTCCAATGGTCAAGGTAGGTGATCGGAAGAATGGGAACCTGGTTCTCAATAGCCAATCTTGCCGCACCTGTTTTAAAATGTCTGAGCCTTGGAATATGATCGGGAATGGTGGCTTCAGGAAACAGAAATATGCTGATTCCTTTTTGCAGGTCGGTACAGGCCCGCTGGTATGCTGCATGTGCACTTCGGCGATTTTTCCGATCCACCGGAATATTGGTTTTCTTAAAGAGCACATTGAAAAGTGGGATGCGTTCCAGTTCGTTCTTCCCCATGAAATGATAGTACAAAGGCAGAAATGCATAGGATAGGATCACATCAAGGTATGAGGTATGGTTGGAGATGATCACATAGGTGCGATGGGTATTCAAGGGTTGCACTTGCTTCACCCGTATCACGATCCCTGAGAGGAAAGCGGTTACCCGGGCTATAATGCGTTGCACCCGGAATGATTTCTTATATGTGGATTCATTGTGCAGGTAGTGTTTGATCCAGGGATAACCTATAAGAAATACTATAACGAACACCAGTATGATCCAGAATCGCCAAAGCCACTGAATGGGTAATAATAGGTAACGCATGGCGGCAAAGATAATGATCGCCGGAAGGAAGTTGTTATAAAAAGAAGGACCGCCCCCTGGTCGAGGGCGGTCCTATTTTCTATCACAAGATGTCAACTGCTGAACTAAACTTGGTTATTTATCCCACCAAACCCTATCTGTGATAGAGGCGCATTGTGCGGGATTAATATTTATCCCAGAACAATTTGGTTGTTTGCAGATCACCACCAATGGCAGCAGCTGCGCTTGTATAATTGGCACCGTTCAACGTTTGTTCGTTAACAGCGTAGGTGAAACGTACAGGCAGCGGGTCTGTGGTCAGGGCTGCCGGATTCATGGCTGGGGCATCCAACCTTCTCCAGGTAGTCCATCCAAGGAAACCTCTGTTGTAGTAAGCAAGCCATGCTTGTTTTCCGATCTTCTCCTGCCATGTACCGGGTGCGGTCGCATAAGCAACATCCGCTTGGGCCAGGTAGGTTGCTGCTTCTCCGGCAGTACCACCCCAGTCCAGGATTGAGGTTGCTACGGCTTCAGCATACAGCAAATCTGCGGAACCACCGATGAAACCTCTTTCAACAGCCTCAGCCTGGTAGAAAAGTACTTCGGCATAATCCATGAGGTGCATTGGAGCAGTAGGATCCTGCAGGGCATCTGCTACATGTGAGTAGGATGAGAAGCTGTTGGAAGCTCCATAGATACCACCGGTGAATGTTCCTGCACCCAGGTTTTCTGCAAAGTAGTCATCACGACGTGGATCGTTGAGTGTATTCATGATGTCAACGATGGTGTTTGCAACAACGAAGTCATTACGGCCGGAAGCAACCAGATCAACATAAACAGGGTTTGTGTTGGGTTGTGATCCGAGGTAGTTCATAACAGCGTTATCTGCAGAAGAAGTGAATACACCGCCTGCAACCGCATCAGCAGCAGCAGTTGCGGGATTCAGAGCGGCAACATCACCAACGTTAACGGCCATCTTCAGCTTCAGGGAATAAGCGAACTTTTTCCACATGGCTACATCACCACCGTACATCAGATCTGCGTCTTCAAAGCTATCTCCCAAACTTGGGTTCAACTTTGCGATGGCAGCATCAAGACGTGCGAACAGTTTGCTGTAGATGCTTTGAGCATCTTCGTATGCGGGCAGAACGTTGTCTATGTTCAATGCTTCATCATAAGGTACATTACCGAAAAGGTCGACCAGATGTTGGTAAGCATACACGGACAGCACCTCTGTAATGGCAGAACGGTTGGCCTGGTTGGCCTGGTCGGCTGCGGTTACAGGAGATTCTTCCATGATGAGCCTGTTGGCTTCCTTCAGGTCCATCAATACATCACGGTACCATGTTCTCCATGCATAGTCAGGAATGGAACGGGTGGTGATGTTGTAGTTGGACTCATCCGTGTAGGTAGTTTCTGTCCAGTACTGTGAGAACAGACGGAATACGTTTCTGTTCACGTTTGTGCTGGCTTCCTGGTCGCAAAGGTTTTTAAGGGCATTGCTGAATATAGCATTACCGCTTACCTCTGTCGGGTTTTTCTTGTCCTTATTCAGGTCTTCGAGTTTCGTACAGGATATGGCCGATGCGGCTATCAATCCCAGTACAATATATTTTTTTGTCTTCATGATCTTGCTTTTTTCTAGGTTCATGAATTAGAAATTCAGTGAAACGTTAAATCCGATATTGCGGGTGGTAGGCAGTACGCCTGATTGCCAACCTTGCAGGTTACCGGAACTTACACCGGCTTCAGGGTCAGCATGGGGCAGGTTCTTGTGGATGATCCACAGGTTGTTACCTACGATGCTGAAAGTAGCTCCGCCGATGAATTTGTCTTTCAGTTTTGCAGATGGAATGCTGTATGAAAGCACAACCTCACGCAGTTTCACATAAGAAGCATCATATACGAATGCTGCGTTAGGATTGGCTGCGTAACCGAACATACTGAAGTTCTCACCATCAGCGCGAATAGTGTTTGTTTCACCGAGTTCATTCACACCGTCAAAGATTTCACCACCACCGTCTGCTTGTGAATTACGAACCGGGTTACCGAGGTCGTTGTTGTAAACGGTTTCTTCATACAAACCGGTAGCCAGACCATAGTAGAGGTCAAGGGAGAATACATCGCCACCTTTTTGCCAGTCTACAAGGGCGCTCAGCTTCAGGTTTTTGTACTTGAAGGAGTTGGTGATACCCATGTTCCAGTCAGGGTTGATGTTACCCAGAACGTTGTCCGTGGTAGAAGTGGCTTTGTATTTACCATTGGTCTTAACCACTTTTTTACCGTTGATGTATTCGAAGTCAGTACCCTGGATGGTACCGTAAGCTTCACCCTTCGTAGCGTTGATGGTGATACCTCCCTGGAATGAACCCAGTTGCAGGTTGGTCACTTCATTGCCACTGGCATCGGTGAAGAGTTCGAGTACCTTACTTCTGTTTTGACCCCAGTTGATGCCGATATCCCACTTAAAGTTATCGGATTTATAAGGGTTGGCATTCAGACTCAACTCAATACCGCTGTTTTGCACGGTACCTGCGTTTACATACTGAGTGGTGTAACCGGTTGCGGCGGATACAGCTACAGGGAAGATCTGGTCTTTGGTTTTGGTGTTGTAGTATGCTACGTCAAAACCAAATTTGTTCTTCAGGAAGATCATTTCCAATCCTGTTTCAATACTGGAAGAGATCTCAGGTCTCAGCTCAGAATTCCTCTTGGTATGGTTAACCGAGAAAAGCGGAGTGGTTCCGAAGTGTGAAGAAGGTTTGGAGTAGATATCCTGAAGGCTACCAAACGGAGCATCGTTACCTACTTGTGCATAGTTAAGTCTCACTTTACCGAAATCCAACCAGTCTTGTTTCAACTTCTCAGAGAAGATGAAGCTAAGTGCAGCAGAAGGATAGAAGTAAGTGTTCTTGTCTACGGGAAGCGTAGAGGATTTGTCTACCCGACCTGCGATGTCAAGGAATATCAATCGCTTCAGACCAAAAGACGCATTGGCGAAGAAACCGTTGATACCAATGGCTTGATCGCTTTCGATAGATGCGCGGTCAAACGAGTTATCAAGACTGTAGAGATTCGCGATAACCAAACCTCCTTCGGTAGAAGCGAAGATTGAGTTGGTGCGTGTTCTGCGTACATTGCTTCCGATGGTTCCTTTGAAGTTCAGGTTCTCAGAAAGATCCTTTTCATAGAAACCCATCAGGTCAAAGTTGGTTTCAAGGAATGTTTTGTTGTAGCGGGAGTATCCGGAAGGGGACACGTTTCTGCTCACACCGAAGAGGGTCGGGTTACTACCAACAGACAGACGCTCTTCCTGAATTTCAGCGAAGTTATCGGCAGATATTCTTGCCTGAATCCAGAAGGCTTCGCTCAACTGATAGTTCAACGCTACGTTTCCATAAAAACGGTTACGTTCATCTGTTTCGTAGTTATGATAACGTTGGTAGTATGGGTTGTTCCAGTAAATGGGTACCGGATCATCTTCGAAATCGTTCGGGTTCCATGTAACGTTTCTGTCGGTCAGTTCATAGAGTTCCTTCAGATCCATCATGTCTACGTTCAGTGCATACCACTGACGCCATCCGGAAACGAGGTTCGCGTTGTAACCGGTTACGTTACGTCCTTTGGCCCTGGTGTTGATGTAGTTACCGGTAGCCGTTACGGAGAACTTGTCTGTCAGGGTCAAGGCACCGTTGAAACCGAAGTTGTTACGGTGAAGTTCACCACCTGGCATGATGCCTTTTTGATCCAGTTTTTGGTAGGAAACCCTAAAGGAACCTTTGTCCGAACCACCTGTAATGGAAACGTTGTTTGCAGTAGAAACGGAAGTTTCAAAGAAGGTGATGGGGCCGTTATCGGCAGCTTTCCATGGGGTTTTCTTGTGGTAGTTAGGAGACTCCGGAATGAAGGCATCCCATTGATAAACCATCAGGTTCTCATCGAACTCAGCGCCATAGGAGGCATCCTCAGTCAGTGCGGTGATAGGATCAAGGTTACCGTCTCCATCAAGATCGGCCCAAATAAAGTCATTATTATAAAGACCAGTGGTATCGTTATAGTAATAGGGTCCGTATCCCTGACCATATTTGTTTTGATATTTAGGGAATGTTTTCTTGTCAACGAAACCAAGCGTTACGTTAGAAGAGAGGTCAACACCCAACCGTTGTTTTCCGGTTCCTTGTTTTCCTTTTTTAGTAGTGATGATCACCACGCCGTTCGCAGCACGTGAACCGTACAGTGCGGTTGCAGCTGCACCTTTCAGTACGTTGATGGACTCGATGTCATTTGGGTTAATGTCAGCAACTGCGTTACCGTAGTCATACCCAGGTAATCCTTCCGCCTGTGTGCGGAGACCAGGTGCATATTTCGATGCGTTACTGTTGTCGTTGTTCATCGGAATACCATCCACAATAAACAGGGCCTGGTTGTTACCGGTCAGTGACGAGTAACCCCGGATCACGATGTTGGTGGATCCACCCATGTTGTTGTTGGTCTTCACCTGAACACCGGCTACTTTACCGGAGATCTGGTTTACGAAGTTTCCGCTTTTGGTTTCGGCTACCGCTTCACCATCAATCTGCTGGCTGGCATAACCGAGTGACTTCTTTTCCCGGCTGATACCGAGAGCGGTTACCACTACTTCATCCAAACCAACCACATCTTCTTCCAGCTTCACATCAAAGGAGGTTTTTGTACCTACCTCAAATTCCTGCGATTTCATACCTACATATGAAATCACGATGGTGTTGTTGGCGGCGGGGACGGTGATTTTGAACTTACCGTCTATATCGGTCAAAGTACCCAACATGGTTCCTTTGACGACCACCGTGGCACCGACAACCGGTTGGTTGTCTGCCGAATTTATGACGGTCCCCGAGATAGGTTTGTCTTTTTTCTCGCCGCCGTCCTGGCCCAATGCCTGCGTCAATAGACCCAGGCAAAGGCTTCCCAAAATGAAAAACTTCTTCATGCGTAACGTTGTTTATTTAGGGTTTTGGTTAATTACAAGTGTTTAAAATATAGACTCAAATAAATGCGCTTTCATGGTATTGTGATGCATCCTCTCCTTCATAAGGCTAACGAACCAAAGACGTTGCAACGGGTATATAACACTCCGATCGTATAACAACATCCCCTCAAGAGCCTAGTGAAACCAGTGGTTTCAGGCTTAAATATCGGGGAGGCCGGACGTCAATTTTCGTTGGGAAGGATAAATAACCGGGGCCAATATAGAAAAGATTCTAACCACGAGACAAATTTTTGTACAAAAAAATTTTAGACTGCAAATGGGGTGGATTCTTACCACCTATTATATAACCATCTGGTTTCAAGGGAAGTAATGTTGACATAAATGTAATTCTGAAAATTTCCATCTTTTTAGCGCGCCATTTTTACCTAAACCCTTGACATTGTATGAGATTGAAGGATATGATGTCACCCCACATCATCATGCAATGCAGAATATATGACAAGTTTGAACCTGCTTTTTAAAATAAAAGAATTGTGATAAAAGAATTAGCGTAATACGAAGGAAGTCACCCCCGCCTTTGTACCGTCAACATAAAATTCAACAGTATAGGTTCCCGGTTCATAATCTTCCTTGCCAGGATCCTCCCACTCCACGCAGAAATTCTGGCGTTCGTTCCGGTAGTCTATATTTTTTTGAATTGTGAAGAGTTTTTCTTTCTGCGTTTCTGTGTCAACAAATTTACCGGATCCCAGTTCTTCATTTCCAAGAATCTCTCCGGCGGGACCAGTCATCCTGAGGTATACCACTTTGTTGCCAGGATTCGTTACCTTATTTTCCATGACATCAAAGCAAACATTAAACCGTTCTACTTTCTTTGCCAATGCCGTCTCCTTGTATGACTTTCCCTTTCCCCGCCATCCAATGATGTTGGCATATTCCACAGACATGCGGGAGGCCACATCCACTTTTTTTACCAGCTCTTCTTTCTCCTCTTCCAGGTTGCCAACCGTAACAGCAAGATCAAGATTCTTACTTTTTAGTTCCCGGTTCTCAAGCAACAGCTGATCAATCTCTTCTTCATACCTGGCCCGTTTACGTTTGATTCTTCTCAATTCATGACGCAGTTGATCTATCATGGATTTGTCCTTCACACCATTCGCGATCATCTGCTCGATCTTGGCCCTGGTGGTATCCAGTTCAAGATTGGCAGAGGCGAGCATCTTATCCAATTCATCAGAGATACCTCGGTATTTATCAAGGTCGGTTGCAGTTTGGTTGAGCTCCGTTTTCAGATCAACACTTACATCAACCAGACTATCGACCTGATTGTCGTATTTGATCACGGTGTATCCTCCGCCTGAAATCAAAAGCGCATTGATGGCCACACTTATGATAAGCAGGATAACCACCCCCCGGCGTTTGCCTTGTTTCTTTTCAGTGGTTGCTTGTTTTGCTGATGCAGGTGCAGGCGGTGGAGTTTGCCCCGCCGGCCCCGTCGGTTTTTTGGGGTCTGTTGTCGTCATGGTAGATACAAATCTAAGCCTCGGTTTGGTCAAAGGCAATTTTCAACCCAAGTTCTTTCAGTTGATCTTCTGATATACCTGAAGGTGTGTCAATCATCACATCGCGTCCCGCATTATTCTTGGGGAATGCAATATAGTCGCGAATGGTCTCACTTCCGCCAAAGAGAGATACCCACCGGTCCAGGCCGAAGGCGATCCCTCCGTGTGGAGGCGTACCATATTCAAAAGCGTTAAGTAAGAATCCGAATTGCTCCCTCGCTTCTTCATCGGAGAAACCAAGTGTCTGAAACATTTTTTCCTGCAGGTCACGTCGATGGATACGGATGGATCCTCCTCCGATCTCTACACCATTAATAACAAGGTCATAGGCATTGGCTTTCACTTTGCCCGGCTCGCTGTCAAGCATGTGAATGTCTTCCGGTTTGGGAGAAGTGAAAGGATGATGCATGGCGAAGAAACGCTGGCTGTCCTCATCCCATTCAAGCAAAGGAAAATCTACCACCCACAGTGGAGCGAATATATCTTTGTCCCGAAGCCCCAGTCGCTTTCCCATTTCCAGCCTTAGTTCATTCAATGCGGATCTTGTTTTCCGGGTCTCACCGGCCAGGATCAGGATCAGGTCCCCTGCTGCTGCATCAAAAGTTGCAGCACAGGTTTTCAGATCTTCTTCTGAATAAAATTTATCCACCGAAGATTTAAAAGAACCGTCTTCCATGCATTTGATAAAAACCATTCCGTTGGCTCCAACCTGCGGACGTTTTACAAAATCAATAAGTGCATCTGTTTCCTTCCTCGAGTACGAAGCGCAGCCGGGAACACAAATGCCTACCACGAGCTCCGCCTGATCAAAGACCTGGAAGCCCTTCCCTTTCATGGTGTCATTCAATTCCATGAAAGTCATTCCAAAACGGATATCGGGTTTGTCGCTGCCATAATTCCGTATGGCGTCGTCATAGCTCATCCGCGGGAAGTCGGGCAGCTCCACATTTCGTATTCTTTTGAACAGGTGTTTTGCCAGTCCTTCGAATGTATCCAGGATATCATGTTGTTCAACGAATGACATCTCACAGTCCAGCTGTGTGAATTCAGGCTGGCGGTCAGCTCTCAGGTCTTCATCCCTGAAACATTTTACGATCTGGTAATAGCGATCCAGGCCCGAGACCATCAGCAATTGTTTGAACGTTTGCGGGGATTGAGGCAGGGCATAAAACTCGCCCGTATGCACCCGTGACGGAACCACAAAATCCCTGGCTCCTTCCGGGGTGGATTTGATCAACACCGGTGTCTCAACATCTACAAATCTTTGTTCATCCAGGTACCTGCGCATCTCGCCCGTTACCTTATGTCGTAACTCAAGAGCTCTTCGTATGGGTTGGCGGCGTAAGTCCAGGTACCGGTACTTCATCCTTAATTCTTCTCCACCGTCCGTTTCATCCTCAATGGTAAAAGGAGGGAGTTTTGAGGGATTCAGAACGTCCAGTGCCTTCACGATGATCTCGATGTCACCGGTTGATAGCTGTTTGTTTTTGTTGCTGCGTTCAGATACCGTTCCGGTGATCCGAAGGACATCTTCCCGGCCCAAAGCCCTTGCCTGTTTGCAGAGTTCAGCCTGGGTCTCCATGTTGAAAACCAGCTGTGTCAGGCCGTAGCGGTCTCTCAAATCCAGGAAGGTCATTCCTCCCAGATCCCTTGAACGTTGCAGCCAACCGCAAAGGGTGACTTCCTTTCCAATATCTTCCGACCTTAATTCTCCGCAGGTATGACTTCGTAACATGGTAGTGGTAATTGGAGTCCGAAGGTAGAAAAAAATCAGATCGGTCGGGTGGAAAGCCGGTTCTCTTGCGGGGATTGCCTACCTTTCGGCATCAATCAGCAATCAGATGTCGTTACAACCATTCGGGCATGATTACTTTATGAAGGAAGCGCTCAGGGAAGCGGAGAAAGCTTTTGATAAGGACGAAGTGCCTGTTGGTGCTGTGATAGCTGCGGGAGACCGTATCATTGCCCGGGGACATAATCTGACCGAACAATTGAATGATGTGACGGCTCATGCGGAGATGCAGGCATTTACCGCAGCATCGGATTTTCTGGGAGGAAAATACCTGACGGATTGCACGCTCTACGTGACCCTTGAGCCGTGCCCCATGTGTGCCGGTGCTGCTTTCTGGACACAGATTCCGCGATTGGTTTTTGGGGCTTCGGACCCTAAACGTGGTTACCGTCGCATGACGCCTGACATGCTGCATCCCAGGACAGAAGTGATCCATGGAATCATGGCGGAAGATTGTGCAGCCATACTCATCCGTTTTTTTGAGAAAAAGCGCCGGTAGCGTTACTGCGTCATATCCTGTTTCCGTGATAGTGTGTAGAGGTCTATCCGGCGATCCTTCATATTTGTCACACTACCGTATTGTCTCAGTTGTTTGAGCAGGTCAAGATCCACATCGGCGATGAGGGTCATTTCAGTATTCGGCGTGGCAATGGCCTTGGTGCCATCCGGGGGGAAAGAAAAATCCGAAGGTGTGAATACGGCAGACTCTGCGAACTGGATGTCCATGTTGTTCACCCCAGGCAGATTTCCAACGCTTCCTGCAATGGCCACGTAACATTCATTCTCAATGGCCCTGGCCGAAGCGCAGCTTTTTACCCTGGTGAAACCATTTTGTGTATCCGTAAGGAAAGGGACAAAGAGAATGTTCATGCCTTCCTGTGCCAGGATACGTGACAGTTCCGGGAACTCCACGTCATAACAAATAAGGATTCCGATCTTACCGCAATCCGTATCGAAGACCTTCAATCCATTGCCGCCCTGCATACCCCAATAACTGATCTCGTTCGGGGTGATGTGCAGTTTCTCGTATTTTTCAAAGGTACCGTCCCGTTTGCAGAGATATCCTACGTTATGCAGTTTTCCTTCGGACATTTCCGGCATGCTGCCCGTGATGATATTCACGTTATAGGAGATGGCAAATTCCTGAAATTTGTCACGGACGCGTGCGGTATATTCCGCCAGCTTTCGAATCGCTTCCGCTTCCGGAAGGTGATTGAATTCTGACATCAACGGTGCGTTAAAAAGTTCCGGGAACAGTGCGAAGTCTGCTTTGTAGCCGGATACCGCATCTACGAAGAACTCCATTTGTTCATATAATGCTTCGAGGTTGTCGAAGCGTCTCATTTGCCATTGCACCAGACCGATCCGAACGATCGACTTTTTGGTGTTGATGATCTTTTGTGGTTTGGTGTAATAGATGTTGTTCCATTCAAGCAGGGTGGCATACTCCTGTGAGTTCTCATCGCCCGGCATATAACCCTTTAACACTTTACGAACGTGAAAATCATTGCTCAGTTGGAAGGTCAGCACGGGATCATAGATTTCCTTCAGCCTGACCTTTTCAATGTACTCTTTGGGTGAAAGGGTATCCGCATATTTTCCATAATTGGGGATGCGTCCGCCGAATACAATGGATCTCAGGTTGAGCTGTTCGCACAGGTCCTTCCTTGCATCGTACATCCGGCGACCAAGTCTTAGTCCGCGGTAATCCGGGTCTACGAATACGTCGATGCCATAAAGGATATCTCCGTCCGGATCGTGGGTGTCAAATGAGAAATTTCCGGTGATCTCACGATAGGTGTGGTCATCCTCAAATTCTTCATGATTGATGATCAATGTCAATGCGCACCCTACCACCTTGCCATCTGCCACCGCCGCCAGTTGTCCTTCCGGGAACAGTGTCACGAGTTTTTCTATGTGATGGGGTTTCCAGTATGAGTTCTCCCAGTTGGAATAATATGCCCGGATGACGCTTTGCAGTTGTGCATAATCCTCAGCACGAAGATTACGAAGTTCTATTTTTTTGATCTCCATAGGTGCAAGTTAATAATGATCCGGGGATGATCCTGTTTACTTATGTCTTCCTTCCAGCACATCCATCACGTCCGCCAGTCCTTTGTCTTTGGCCCGCAGCAACACGATGTAATGAAAGAGCAGGTCTGCGGCTTCCTCCAGAAAAAGTTCATCGTTGTTGTCCATAGCTTCGATCACCAGTTCGGTGGCTTCCTCTCCAACTTTCTGTGCGACTTTGTTGATGCCTTTCTTGAACAGTGATGCGGTATAGGATTTTTCATCCGGTTGTTCCTTTCTGTTCTTGATCACGTTTTCCATGTGAGACAAGAAGTCGATGCTTCTGTTTGTTTCCTTGAAGCAAGTATCGCTGCCGGTGTGGCAAACCGGTCCCGTAGGTTCAGCTTTGATCAAAAGGGTGTCTTCATCGCAATCGATCAGGATGTCTTTTACCAGGAGGAAATTTCCCGACTCTTCACCTTTTGTCCAAAGGCGATTCTTACTGCGGCTGAAAAAAGTGACTTTCTTTTCTGCCTCGGTTTTAGCCAGGGCTTCTTCATTCATAAATCCGACCATGAGCACCCGGCCTGTGCGGGAATCCTGAACCACTGCGGGAATCAGGCCATTCATTTTATTAAAGTCGGGTTTCATAGGCGAACGGGTATTTGATGTGATTGTAAAAATGCTTTAAGATCCGGTATGGCAATCTCTTTAAAATGAAAGATACTGGCCGCAAGCCCTGCATCGGCATGACCATCTTTGAAAACATCCACGAAGTGCTGCATGGTGCCGGCACCACCCGATGCGATGACCGGAATGTTCACGGCATCGGATACATTCCTTGTGATGTTCAGGGCAAAGCCGTCTTTGGTCCCGTCATTGTTCATGGAGGTCAGTAGGATCTCACCTCCGCCGCGAGATTCAATCTCTCTTGCCCAGGCCGCGGTTTCGATATCCGTAGGTTTTGTGCCTCCGTGTGTGTGTACAAGCCAGGTGTCGTTCACGTTCTTTGTATCAATGGCAACTACGATGCACTGGCTACCAAATTCCCTTGCCATTTCAGAGATCACTTCCGGGTTTCTCACGGCAGCGGAATTGATCGTGATCTTATCCGCACCGGCCTGTAGCAGTTCACCTACATCCCCCACGGTTCGCACTCCACCTCCGACCGTAAATGGAATGTTGATCTCTCTGGCAATACGCTTCACCAAATCAACCAGGGTAGAACGTGCTTCGAGGGTGGCGGTGATATCCAGAAACGTGAGTTCGTCTGCGCCTTGTCGGGCATATAATGCACCCAGCTCGACCGGGTCTCCGGCATCACGTAGTTGCTCGAAGTTCACCCCCTTTACGGTGCGCCCCTCTTTGATATCGAGGCATGGTATGATGCGTTTTGTTAGCACGGGTTAATTTGAAGATTTGCCCGCCAAAATATTGGCTTGAGCGAGGCAGGCGGGTTTGAGAATGTATCAACCTGCCGGCCAACGCTTGGGCCCTTGCTTTGGTAGGCGGGTTTGAAAATGAAAGGACTCATCGGATGGTTGTTAGCTCGTTGAGATTGATCCTGCCTTCGTAAATGGCCTTGCCTACAATCACGCCTTCAAGGTTCAGTTCGGCCAGCTCTTCGATGTCCTTCATCCCGGAAACGCCACCGCTGGCGATGAGTTTCATCTTTGGAAATTCATCCAGCAGGTCTTTGTACAAAGTTGTTGCAGGTCCTTCCAGCATTCCGTCTTTGTCAATATCCGTGCAGATCACATAACGGATTCCTTCGTCCAGATAAGCCCTCAGAAAGTCCTGAAGCCACAATGAAGTTTCTTCCTGCCATCCGCTGATGGCAATTTTTCCTTTGATGGCGTCGGCGCCAAGGATGATCTTCTCCGGGCCGTATTTTTCGAGCCATGATAGAAAAAGGTCCCGGTTCTTCACTGCAATGCTGCCACCGGTAATCTGGCGGGCACCGCACTCAAAGGCAATGCGCAGGTCGTCATCCGCTTTGAGGCCTCCTCCGAAGTCGATGTGCAGTTTTGTTTTGCCTGCGATCTTTTCCAGCACTTTGTGGTTGATGATGTGTCCTGCTTTCGCGCCGTCAAGGTCCACCAGGTGTAAGCGACGGATGCCTGCATCTTCAAAAGATCTGGCCACTTCCAACGGATCTTCATTGTAGACTTTCTTTTGTGCATAATCTCCCTTGGTGAGGCGTACGCACTTTCCTTCAATCAGGTCTATGGCCGGAATGATCTTCATCTTTTTATGTATTCCTTATAAAGTTCTCAAGAATCCTGGCGCCCACTTCGCCGCTTTTCTCGGGGTGAAATTGTGTTGCAAAGAAATTGGCTTTTCGGAGGGACGCGCTGAACGGAACGATGTAGTCCGTTTGTGCGGTTGTGTCTTCACCCAACTCTGCAAAAAAACTGTGTACAAAATATACGTAGGATCCTTCACCGATCCCCTCATACAACGGTCCTTTCAATCCGGTGATCTTGTTCCAGCCCATGTGCGGTACTTTATCGCGGGGTGGAAATTTCTTTACGTCCAGATCGTAAATATGCAGGCAGTCTGCGTCGTTTTCTTCGCTGTGTTTGCAAAGCAATTGCTGACCCAGGCAGATGCCCAGTACGGGTTGTTTGAGACTGGTGATCACCCGGTCCAGTCCCCGTTCCTGCAGGTATTTTATGGCACTGCTTGCTTCTCCCACACCAGGAAATATCACCTTGTCGGCCATCAGGAGGTCGGCGGTATCTTCGGTGATCTGCCCTTCAATTCCTAACCTTTCCAGGGCATGGAGGACGGACCGGATATTCCCGGCATTATATTTTACAATGGCGATGTTCATGGTCTCATCATAATACACCTTTGGTACTTGGCAATGCATCGCCTTCTACCTTCTTGGCCTGCCTGATGGCCTTTGCCAGGGCTTTGAAAAGCGATTCTATCTTATGGTGTTCGTTGTCTCCTTCCACTTTGATGTTCAGGTTGCAGCGCGCTGCGTCGGAGAATGATTTGAAAAAGTGGTAGAACATTTCGGTGGGCATATCTCCGATCTTTTCGCGTTTGAATTCTGCCTCCCAAACGATCCAGGGCCTGCCACCGAAGTCGATGGCCACCTGTGCCAATGCATCATCCATAGGCAGGGTGAATCCGTAACGGGCCACGCCTTTTTTATCTCCCAGGGCTGTTAGAAAAGTTTCTCCCAGCGCCAGTGCGGTGTCTTCGATGGTGTGGTGTTCATCTACTTCGAGGTCGCCTTTTACGACGATATTGAGATCACATCCGCTGTGCTTGCCAAGTTGGTCCAGCATGTGGTCAAAGAAAGACAGTCCGGTATTGATGTTTGTGTTGCCCTGTCCATCCAGGTTCAGGGTGATTGAAATTTCCGTCTCCTTTGTTTTCCTTTCAACGGTTGCGGTGCGACCTGACAGTGATTTCAGGAACCGGTAGATCTCATTCCATGACATGGTGGTCAGTGCGGCATCCTTGTGGTTTTCATTTGCAATAAAGATCGCCCTGGCGCCGAGGTTGGTTGCCAGTTCAATGTCCGTGAGCCGGTCTCCGATCACGAAGGAGTTCTCCATATCACAGCCACCGTTCATGTATGCGGTTAGCATTCCGGTGCGCGGTTTTCTTGTTGGCGCATTGTCTTTGGGGAAGCTTCTGTCGATCAGAATATCCCTGAAGGTGATTCCTTCGCCTTCCAGTGTGGCCAGCATCTTGTTTTGGGCGGGCCAGAAGGTATCTTCCGGGAAAGAGTCTGTGCCAAGACCATCCTGATTACTTACCATCACCAGGTCGTAGTCCAGATTCGCAACAATTTTCGCCAGTCCGGTGATTGCTCCCGGAAAAAACTCCAGTTTCTCCAGCGAATCGATCTGCTCGTCTTCGGGTTCACGGATCAGGGTCCCGTCCCGGTCTATGAATAGAATTTTTCTCATGGATTCAAGTTCTCTGAATATTCTTTCATCGATGCAATGAGTTCGATGTTCTCGTCTTTCGTGCCCACCGTTACCCTAAGGCATTCCGCACATCCCGGTTCGGATGAGCGGTTCCGGACAATGATGCCGCGGCCGGTCAGGTAATCATAAATTTTCTTTGCATTCGTGGTTTTGATCAGCAGAAAATTCGCCTCGGAGGGATATACGTTTTTCACGACATCCAAACCACGGAGTTGTTGTGCCAGGTCTGATCGTTCCAGGATGATCTGTTGTACCCAATCAGCCGCCTCACTTTTTCTATCCATGGCCTTCAATGCCAGCTCCTGCGTAATGGCGTTGATGTTGTAGGGCGGTTTGATTTTGTTAAGCACCTTAACGATGTCCGGATTTGCAAAACCCATTCCCAACCGGAGGGCCGCCATGCCCCAAGCCTTGGAGAAGGTTTGCATAACAAACAGGTTTGGAAGATCATTGAGCAAATGTACCATGGACGGCTGCTCTGAGAAATCGGCATAGGCCTCATCTACCACCACCAACCCGGGGAAGTCTTTGGCGATATTGATCACTGTTTCCCGTGGAACAATGTTCCCCGTAGGGTTGTTCGGTGAGCAGAGAAAAATTAGTCGGGTCTGTTCGTTGACTGCGTCCAGGACCTGGTCGACGTTGAGGTTGAACGTTTCATCAAGCAGAACTTTTTTTACGACCACATCATTGATCTCAGCATATACACTGTAAACCCCATAGGTTGGAGGGGTGATGATGATGTTGTGCTCCCGCGGTTCGCAGAATGCCCTTATCAGCAGATCAATGATCTCGTCGCTGCCATTGCCCAGGAAGATGTGTTCGGTTGATATGGCCTTCCAATCGGCGATCTTTTCCTTCACACTGCGCTGGAGCGGATCCGGGTATCGGTTCATGCCGTCTCCTGCCAGCGAGCCGAACGGATTTTCATTGGCATCCAGAAAGATCCCTTCCCTTCCCTTGAACTCATCCCGTGCCGAAGCATAGGGCTTCAGGGATTTCACGTTGTTCCGTATGATCTTGTCCAGACTAAACATTGTTGTTGTTTTTAAGCGTTGCCAACCGGATGCTCACAGCATTTTTATGTGCATCCAAAGATTCGGCTTCGGCCATAACCTCGATGGTGGGGCCAAGATTTGCCAACCCTTCCCTGGTGATCTCCTGGTAGGTGATCTTCTTTACAAAACTATCCAGTGATACGCCGCTGTAGGTTCTTGCAAAACCATTGGTGGGTAAAGTGTGATTGGTTCCTGAAGCATAATCTCCCGCTGACTCCGGGGAGTAATGTCCGATGAAAACCGAACCTGCATTGACAACGGACTCTGCGAGTGTAAGTGCATTGTCGGTCGCCAGGATCAGGTGTTCCGGTGCATAACGGTTGCTGATCGCCATCGCATCGTTGAGGTCTTTCACCACAATGGCCTTGCTGTTTTTCAAGGCTTTCACGGCGATGTCTTTTCTTGGCAGCGATTCCAGTTGTGTGTTGATTTGCGCCAGCACTTTGTCTATCCAGTCTTTCTCCGTAGCCAACAAAACCACCTGACTGTCCGGACCATGTTCTGCCT